>NZ_RZTI01000144.1:0-14516 GCF_003997275.1 Mesorhizobium sp. M6A.T.Ce.TU.002.03.1.1 | reverse complement strand
CTTCGGGGCCGCCTTCTGGGGGGTCGCTGCTTTCGCCATCGTCTTTACCCTTTTCGTCTCTTTGTTTCTCACGCGATCCGATTGAAGGTCACAGACCTTCGTGGGAGCACGCCTAGAGCGCCTCGGCGCCCGAAATGATTTCGATCAATTCCTTGGTGATCTGCGCCTGCCGCTGGCGGTTGTAGGTGATCGACAATTTGTTGATCATGTCGCCGGCGTTGCGTGTCGCATTATCCATGGCGCTCATCTTGGCACCCATCTCGCCGGCCGCATTTTCGAGCAGCGCACGGAAAACCTGCACGGAGATGTTGCGCGGGATGAGGTCGGAGAGGATTTCGCCCGGCTCCGGCTCGTATTCATAGACGGCATTGCCGCCGTCCGTCGTCTCGGCGGCAGCCGAAGCCACACCTGCCGGGATGATCTGCTGGGTCGTCGGGACTTGGCTGATCACCGACTTGAACTGCGAGTAGAACAGCGTGCAGATGTCGAAGCCGCCCCCGTTGAAAAGCTGGATGACTTTCTTGGCAATGGCATCGGCATTGACGAAGCCGAGCGTCTTCACTTCGCGCAGGTCTACGCGCTCGATGATCAGCTCCGCGTAGTCGCGGCGCAGGATGTCGAACCCTTTTTTGCCGACGCAGATGATCTTGACCTTCTTGCCGTTGGCCAGAAGCTTGCGGATGTGGTCGCGGGCGAAGCGTGCGATCTGCGAATTGAAGCCGCCGCACAGACCACGCTCGGCAGTGCAGACGACGAGCAGATGCACGTCGTCCTTGCCGGTGCCGGTCATCAGCGCCGGGGCCTCGCCGCCGCCGCCGATCGCCTGGGTGATGTTGGCCAGCACCGCGCCCATGCGCTCCGAATAGGGGCGCGCGGCCTCCGCCGCCTCTTGCGCGCGGCGCAGCTTCGCCGCGGCGACCATCTGCATCGCCTTGGTGATCTTCTGCGTCGCCTTGACCGAGGCGATACGGTTACGAAGGTCTTTTAATGAAGGCATGCTTCAAACCTGATCCCGTCCGTCCGGCTTCGTTCAAGCGAAGGTCTTGGCGAAGGTGTCGATCTCCGCCTTCAGCTTGGCGCGTAGATCGTCCGACAGCGCCTTCTCCTTGCGGATACCGTCGAGCACCTCCTTGCCGGCCGAGCGCATGTGGCTGAGCAAGCCATGCTCGAACTTGCTGACCTGGTCGATCGCCAGCTTGTCGAGATAGCCGTTGACGCCGGCGAAGATCACCGCGACCTGTTCCTCGACCTTGAGCGGCGAGAATTGCGGCTGCTTCAGGAGTTCGGTCAGGCGCGCACCGCGGTTGAGCAGGCGCTGCGTGGCGGCGTCGAGGTCGGAGCCGAACTGAGCGAAGGCCGCCATTTCGCGGTACTGCGCGAGCTCGCCCTTGATCGAGCCGGCGACCTGCTTCATCGCCTTGATCTGCGCCGAGGAGCCGACGCGCGACACCGACAGGCCGACATTGACTGCCGGGCGGACGCCCTGGAAGAACAGATTGGTTTCCAGGAAGATCTGGCCGTCGGTGATCGAGATGACGTTGGTTGGGATGTAGGCCGACACGTCGTTGGCCTGGGTCTCGATGATCGGCAACGCCGTCAGCGAACCGCCGCCATTGTCGTCATTGAGCTTGGCGGCCCGCTCCAGAAGACGCGAATGCAGATAGAAGACGTCGCCCGGATAGGCTTCGCGGCCAGGCGGGCGGCGCAGCAGCAGCGACATCTGGCGGTAGGCGACGGCCTGCTTCGACAGATCGTCATAGCTGATCAGCGCATGCATGCCGTTGTCGCGGAAATACTCGCCCATGGTGCAGGCGGTGAACGGCGCCAGGAACTGCATCGGCGCCGGATCGGAAGCGGTGGCGGCGACGATGATCGAATAGTCGAGCGCGCCGCGCTCTTCGAGAACTTTCACGAACTGCGCGACGGTCGAGCGCTTCTGGCCGACGGCGACGTAGACGCAATAGAGCTTTTCCTTCTCCGGCCCGTGATCGTGCACCGATTTCTGGTTGAGCATCGTGTCGAGGATGATCGCGGTCTTGCCGGTCTGGCGATCGCCGATGACCAGCTCGCGCTGGCCGCGGCCGACCGGGATCAGCGCGTCGATGGCCTTGAGGCCGGTCGACATCGGCTCGTTCACCGATTTGCGCGGAATGATGCCGGGCGCCTTGACGTCGACGCGCTTGCGCTCGGTCGCCTGGATCGGCCCCTTGCCGTCGATCGGGTTGCCGAGCGCGTCGACGACGCGGCCGAGCAGGCCCATGCCGACAGGCGTATCGACGATGGCGCCGGTGCGCTTGACGATGTCGCCTTCCTTGATGTCGCGGTCGGCGCCAAAGATGACGACGCCGACATTGTCGGCTTCGAGGTTGAGCGCCATGCCGCGGATGCCGCCGGGGAACTCGACCATCTCGCCGGCCTGGACATTGTCGAGGCCGTAGACGCGGGCGATGCCGTCACCGACGGACAGAACCTGGCCGACTTCGGAGACCTCGGCCTCCTTGCCGAAATTCTTGATCTGGTCTTTCAGAATTGCGGAAATTTCCGCGGCGCGGATGTCCATCAGCCGACCTCTTTCAGTGCAAGCTTGAGCGAATTGAGTTTGGTTTTGAGCGACGTATCGATCTGGCGCGAGCCTATCTTGACCACCAGCCCGCCGAGCAGCGACGGATCGACGGTCACGGTGATCGCGACATCCTTGCCGGCAACGCTTTTCAGCGCCGCCTTCAGCTCGGTTTGCTGAGCCGCCGTCAGCGCATGCGCCGAGGTGACTTCAGCGGCGGTCTCGCCACGATGCTCGGCGGCGATCTGGCGGAAAGCCTTGATCATGCCAGGGATGGCGAACAGCCGGCGGTTCTGGGCGACGACGCGCAGGAAATTTCCGGTGAGGCCGGTGATCCCTGCCTTGTCGGCGATCGCCGCAATGGCCCTGGCCTGGTCCTCGCTGGAGAACACCGGGCTATTGATCAGACGGGTGAGGTCGGCACTGCCTTCGAGCATCGTCGCGAAACTGTTGAGGTCAGCCTCAACCTTAGCAACCGAGTTTGCCTGCAGCGCGAGCTCGAACAGCGAACCCGCATAGCGTTCTGCAACACCTGAGATTGGCGATGACGATTGGGCCACGGACCGTCTTTTCTCTTGTCTGACAGGCCGCAGATTATTGGCGCGAGCGAGAACTCTGGCTAAATCTTTGACCTTACTGCATTTTTCCAAGCACGGAGGCGCGGCTTCCGCTATCCCCGGCCGAAAGTCGATTGCCGTCTAGCACAGGCATTTTAAGACCGCAATGCGTCGTCCTGCATGGTTTTAGGCACTATTGTCGCATCTGGCGGCCGAGCTCAACGACTGGCCCCGAATTAGCCTTTGATTCAAGGCACAAAGCCGAAGGCGAAGGCAAGCGGCAGCGCCGCCAACACCAGTTCCACCACAATTGAAACCCAGTTGAAAGGCGTGTTGGCGCCATCCGACATCATCGACAGCAGCCGGCCGAAGGCGGTGAACAGCCAGGAAAAGCCAAGCGCCATGTAGAGCAGCGGCTGCGCCAGCAGAATGCAGCACAGGCTAACGCCGAGATAGAAGCCCGACATCCTGCCACGCCCTTCGGCGATCGCCGCCGCCTTCTCGGGCTTGACCTGCAGCCGCAGGATGCGGAAGGCCAGCCCCGGCGCCAGGAAAAGCAGCAGGCCGAACAGCAACGTCACGACAGCGCTCGACCACGCCAGCCACTCGCCCTGGCTCATCGGCCATGGAAACGCAAATTCCATACTGTCCCCTCGTAAATGGCTGTTTCGAAATTTCGGGCATTCTAGCGAAGGAAGAGACATGCGCCAGATGGCGCCGGCACTTTAGGAAAAGCGCATCAACCTAGCGCGAATTCGACCGCCGCCTCGGCATGGATGCGCGTCGTATCGAACACAGGAATGTCGAAGTCCGGCTGGCCGATCAGCATGGTGATCTCGGTACACCCCATGATGACGCCGTCAATCTTTTCGTCGCGCCGCAGGCGAGCGATTTCATCAACGTAGGCCGCCTTTGATTCGGTACTGACGATGCCCTGGCAAAGTTCGTCGTAGATCACGCGATGAACCATATCCCGCCCGGCTTGATCAGGCACCACCGGTTGAAGTCCGTATTTGTCGGTGAGCCGGCCCTTGTAGAAATCCTGTTCCATGGTGAAGCGCGTCGCCAGCAGCGCCGGCCGCTTGACGCCGGCCTGGCTGATCGCAACGGCGGTGGCGTCGGCGATGTGGATGAGCGGTATCGACACCGCCGTCTGCACCGTGTCGGCCAGCTTGTGCATGGTGTTGGTGCAGATCAGCAGCCCTTCGGCGCCGGCTGCTTCCAGCTTGCGCGCGGCGTCGACCAGCCGAACGCCCGCCCCCTGCCAGTCGCCAGCGTGCTGCCGTTCGGCGATCTCGGCGAAGTCGAACGACCACAGCAGCAGTTTCGCCGAATGCAGCCCACCCAGCCGCTCGCGCACGATCTCGTTGAGCAGGCGGTAGTAAATCGCTGTCGATTCCCAGCTCATGCCGCCGATGAGGCCAAGGGTTTTCATGATGGGCTGTTCCTTTTCCTGTGCGATTCCTATATTGTGACCACATGAGACCACAAGGAGTTCTCGCATGAAGACAATGCAGCTACGAGAAGCGAAGGCGAGCCTTTCCGTGCTCGTGGCGGCGGCGGCGAATGGCGAGCCTACTGTCATTACCAAGCACGGCAAGCCGACAGCCATGGTTGTACCGATCGATGAGGGACGGAAGCTCTATCCGCAAAACAGCCAAAAAGACTTCGTGGATTTCCTGCTTCAATACCCAGGTGGCATCGAGCTTGAGCGGAACGAATCGCCATCGCGGGAAGTCGAGTTTTGAGCGACTATCTGCTTGATACGTCTTTTCTCTCGGCCTTTGCACCTGGCCGCACTCCGATTCCTCAACATGTGCAGAAGTGGATTGCTGAACAACGGGAGCGTGGCTCCTGGCATATGTCGTCGATCGTAATTCTAGAGGTGGAAAGAGGCATCGCGAAACTGAAGCGGTCAGGCGGACATGCGAAGGTGGAACGCATTAGCCGCTGGTTCGAAAGTTTACTTATCGAATTTGACCAGCGCATACTCCCCGTCGATGTTGCAATCGCGCGAGAAGCCGGACGACTGGAAGACGCAACTATCGCACGAGGTGTCAATCCGGGCTTGGCTGATGTCTTGATCGCAGCGACTGCTCGTTTGAACGGCCTGTCTGTCTTGACAGCCAATGTCCGGCATTTCGCCATCCTCGATGTACCGTACCTGAACCCATTCGCCGAGGGCGGGCCAAGGGCTTAATTCTTCGCCCATCACAAAAAGCTCTGCGGGTCGATGTCGACCTGCACACGCACCGAGCCCCGTATCTTCGGTCCCTCGGCCAGCATGGCTCGGATGAACCCTTGCATGTCAGCGCGCCGCTCGCCCTGGATCAGCAGGCGAAAGCGATGGCGGCCGCCGATCAGCGACAGCGGCGCCTCGGCCGGTCCGAGCACGAACAGGTCGCTTGCCTGCGGTGCGGCACGCCGCAGGCCGCGGGCGTGCCCTTCGGCTTCCGCCCGCGTCGCCGCACTGACGATGACGCCGGCGAGCCGGCCGAAAGGCGGCAGCGCCGCTCGTTCACGTTCCGTGATCTCGCGCTCGTAAAAAGCCTCGGCGTCGCCGGAGACGATCGCCCGCATCACCGGGTGGTCGGGCTGGAAGGTCTGCAGCAGGCCAAGGCTTTTCTTGCCGGTTCTTCCGGCGCGGCCCGTCACCTGGCTGAGCAGTTGGAAGGTGCGCTCGGCGGCGCGCGGATCGCCATTGGCAAGACCGAGATCGGCGTCGACCACGCCGACCAGCGTCATGTTGGGGAAATTGTGACCCTTGGCGACAAGCTGCGTGCCGATGACGATGTCGGCCTCGCCATTGGCGATGGCTTCAAGCTCCAGCCTCAGCCGCCGAACACCGCCCATCAGGTCGGACGACAGCACGATGGTTCGGGCGTCGGGGAAATGCGCAACGACCTCTTCGGCGATGCGCTCGACGCCCGGCCCGCAGGCGACCAGATGATCGAGCGTGCCGCATTCCGGGCAGGCCTCGGGACGGCGTTCATTGTGCCCGCAATGGTGGCAGACCAGCTGGCCGCGAAAACGATGCTCGACCAGCCAGGCCGAGCAGACCGGGCAGCCGAAGCGATGGCCGCAGACCCGGCACAGCGTCAGCGGCGCATAACCGCGCCGGTTGAGGAACAGCAGCGATTGTTCCTTTTTCTCCAGCGTCTGCCGCATTTGGCCAAGCAGCACCGGCGACAGGAAGCCGCCGCGTGCCGGCGGGGCGCGGCGCATGTCGATCGTCTTCAGGTCGGGAAGGGCCGCCTCGGCAAAGCGCGCCGACAGCACCGCCCTGCTATAGCGGCCTTGGCTCGCATTGACCCGGCTCTCGACTGACGGCGTCGCCGAGGCGAGCACCACCGGAAAGCCACCGATATGGCCGCGCACCACCGCCATGTCGCGCGCATTGTAGAAGACGCGGTCTTCCTGCTTGTAGGCGGGGTCGTGCTCCTCGTCGACGACGATCAGCCCGAGTTCCCTGAAAGGCAAAAACAGCGCCGAACGCGCGCCGGCAACCACGCGCACGCCACCTTCCGACACTTGCCGCCAGACACGCTCGCGCATCCTTGGCGGCAGGTCCGAATGCCATTCCGCCGGCTTGGCGCCGAACCGCTCCTGGAAGCGCTCGAGAAAGGCGTGGGTCAGCGCGATCTCCGGCAGCAGGATCAGCACCTGCTTGCCACGGTCGAGCGCCGCCGCCACCGCCTCGAAATAGACCTCCGTCTTGCCCGATCCGGTCACGCCGTCGAGCAGCGTGACGCCGAATGCGCCGGCCGTGGCATTGGTGCGCAGCATCTCGGCCGCGTCACTCTGGTCCGGCATCAGCGAAGGCTGGGCGTAGCCCGGGTCGGGTGCTGCGACCACCGGTCGCGGCGGGATCATGACGGTCTCGAACACGCCTTGCGCTTTCAGCCCGTCGATGACGGTCGACGAAACGCCGGCCGCATGCGCCAGCCCGGACCGCGTCCAGGCAAGCCCGCCTTCGGCTGTTTCCAGCACGCGCATCCGCGCACCCGTCATCCGATCGGGTTTGGCAAAGGTGCGTTGCAACCCTTCGATCCACGGTTCCGGGTCGAAGGCCTCCGGCGCCCGCAGCAGCATGCGCGCCACCATGCCGGGCGGCGACAGCGTGTATTGCGCGATCCAGTCGACGAAGCGGCGCATGGCGCGGTCGATTGGCGGACAGTCGAAGACCTGCTCGATCGGGCGCAGTTTTTTGGCATCGACTTTTTCGACGGCGCCATCCCAGACGATGCCCGCAACCTGGCGCGGACCAAGCGGCACGCGCACGATCGAGCCCGGCACCACGCGCATGCCGGCGGGCACGGCATAGGTGTAGGGGCGCTCGGCGGGCATCGGCACCAGCACTGGCGCGGCTGCGACAAAGGGCGAATCTTCGATCATGAGGCGTGACCTTGCCCCGACTTTCGTCTAGAGCAAAGGCCGACCCCAAATGTGCATGGCATGCACATGAAAATCTTCAGGAGACCCGCCATGAAATTTTTTGTCGACACTGCCGATGTCAATGAAATCCGTGACCTGAACGATCTGGGGCTGCTCGACGGCGTTACCACCAATCCTTCGCTGATCCTCAAATCCGGCGGCAAGATCGCCGACGTCACCAGGGAGATCTGCGAGATCGTCAAGGGCCCGGTCTCTGCCGAAGTCGTCGCCACCGAATACAAGGACATGATGGCGGAGGCCAAGATCCTGGCCAGGATCGCCGACAATGTCTGCATCAAGGTGCCGCTGACGCTCGACGGCCTGAGAGCCTGTAAGGATATCCGGTCGGACGGCCGCATGGTCAACGTCACGCTCTGCTTCTCGGCGACCCAGGCGCTGCTCGCCGCCAAGGCCGGCGCCTCCTTCATCTCGCCCTTCGTCGGCCGCATCGACGACACCGGCTGGGATGGCATGGAACTGATCTCGGACATCCGCACCATCTACGATAATTATGATTTCCAGACCGAGATCCTGACCGCTTCGGTGCGCACGGTGAACCATGTCAAGCAGGCCGCGCTGATCGGCGCCGACGTCATCACCGCGCCGCCGGCGACGCTAAAGGCGCTGGTCAAGCACCCGCTGACCGACAAGGGCCTGGAGCAATTCCTCGCCGACTGGGCCAAGACCGGCCAGAAGATCGGCTGAAATCAAGACGCCGCGTTCATGAAAAAAGGCCGAGCAATCGGCCTTTTTTGTGCGCCAGCAAGCGGCTGTGGGCGAGAACCGGAACGTCTTGATCGAGGCCGGAAAGTTAACCCGCCACCGTCTTGCCGTGCTTGACCAGATCCTGGGCGATCGACAGGCGCAGCAGCTCCGCCAATTCGCGCGCCGCGCGGTTCTCGGCGTCGATTTGCGCCCGGTAGGAGGCAAACTCCTGACGGGGCTTGTCGAAAGACGACGCTATCGAGCGCTTGCCGGTCGCGATGGTCGTGCCGGTCTTGGCGTCGGTCAGCACATAGTTCGCGGTCAGTATCACCGTGCCCGCCGTCGGCTCGTCCTCATCGGTCGTGACTTGCACAATTGCAGCGGATTCAACAAGCTCGCTAACGCCGAGATCGAGCGAATAGGCGGGCGAAGCCGGCTCCCCCGCACCCTGGCCGAGCGCGAAGATCAGATTGTTGCGGACCTGCTGGGCGTAGCGGGTGTTGACCGGCTTGACCGAGATGGACCCGAGTTCGGCGGCAGCGCCAACTTGCGACCCGGCCGACAGCGGCGCGCTCGAATAGAGCGGGCGCACCGTGCAGGCCGAAACCAGCGCAACCGAAGCGACCAGGCCGCAAAGGGCGATACGGCGCAGCAAATACGTCACTTCTGTCTTCCCTAAGTCAGGCAACGACATTGACGATCCTCTGCGGGACGATGATCACTTTGCGCGGCGCCTTACCTTCGAGCGCTTTCTGCACGAAGTCGAGAGCCAGAACCGCTTTTTCGACCGCACCTTGGTCCGCGTCGCGGGCAATTGTCAAATCGCCGCGCTTCTTGCCGTTGACCTGGACCGGCAGCACGATCTCGCTGTCGACGACGAGCGACGGATCGTAGACCGGCCAGGGCCGTTCGGCGACCAGATCGGTGCCGCCGAGCGTCTGCCAGCATTCCTCGGCCAGATGCGGCATGACCGGCGCGATCAGATGCACAAGGATGTCGACGGCTTGCCGGCAGGCACCTTTCAGCGCCGCACCGGCCTTGCCTTCGGCCACCTCGTTGAGCGGCGTTGTGAGCGCATTGGCGAGCTCGTAGATGCGGGCGATGGCGCGGTTGAAGGCGAGCTTTTCGATATCCTCGCCGACGGATTTCAGGATCTTATGCGCGGCCTTGGAAACAGTCCCCGCCTCGCCCTCCTCCGCCGCTGCCGGTTGGGTGCCGGCAAGCGATTCGGCGGCCGTCGACACCAGGCGCCAGATGCGCTGGATGAAGCGATGCGCGCCGGCCGCACCTTCGTCGGTCCATTCGACGTCGCGCTCGGGCGGCGAGTCCGACAGCATGAACCAGCGCGCGGTGTCGGCGCCGTAGCCGTCGGTGATCTCTTCCGGGCTCACCGTGTTCTTCTTCGACTTCGACATTTTTTCGAGCGGGCCGATTACAGCCTCTTCGCCGGTCGCGATTTCGATGGCGCGGCGCTTGCCGTCGACGTCCTCCAGCCGCACCTCGCTGGGCGCAAGCCAGCGGCTGTTCGACCCACTGCCGACCCGATAGGTCTCGTGCACCACCATGCCTTGCGTGAACAGTCCCCTGAACGGCTCGGCGAGATCGACATGGCCGGTCTCGCGCATGGCGCGGGTGAAGAAGCGCGAATAGAGCAGGTGCAGGATGGCGTGCTCGATGCCGCCAATATACTGATCGACCGGCAGCCATTCAGTCGCTGCCTTGGGATCGGTCGGGTCGTTCGCCCAGGGCGCGGTGAAGCGCGCGAAATACCACGACGAATCGACGAACGTGTCCATCGTGTCGGTTTCGCGGCGTGCATCCTTGCCGCATTGCGGGCATTTGACATGCCGCCATGTCGGATGGCGGTCGAGCGGATTGCCCGGCCGGTCGAACTCGATATCGTCCGGCAGCCTGACCGGCAGGTCCGCCTTCGGCACCGGCACCACGCCGCAATCCTCGCAATGGATCATCGGGATCGGGCAGCCCCAGTAGCGCTGGCGCGAAATGCCCCAGTCGCGCAGGCGGAAGTTCACCTTGCGCTCGGCCATCGGCCGGTTGCCGATGGTCCTTTGTTCCAGCAGCTTCGCCACCTCGTCGAACGCCTGATCCGGCTTCATGCCGTCGAGGAAGCGCGAATTGATCATCACGCCGTCGCCGACATAGGCCTCGTCAATGATCTGGAAGTCTCCTTGATTCTCGCCTTCCGGCATCACCACCGGGATGACCGGCAGGCCGTATTTGTTGGCGAAGTCGAGGTCGCGCTGGTCACCGGACGGACAGCCGAAGATGGCGCCGGTGCCGTATTCCATCAGCACGAAATTGGCGACGTAGACAGGCAGCGTCCAGTTGGCGTCGAATGGGTGAACGACGCGGATACCGGTATCGAAACCCTTCTTCTCGGCCGTCTCCAGTGCCGCTACCGAAGTGCCCATGTGGCGAACCTCGTCGATGAACTTGGCCAGCGCCGGGTTGCTTTCGGCCGCCTTCTTCGCCAGCGGATGATCAGCTGCGACCGCCATGAAGGAGGCGCCGAAGATGGTGTCGGGCCGCGTCGTGTAGACCTCCAGCTCATCTTCGCCGTCGATCACCTTGCCAGTAGCTGGGCCAGTAGCTGGGGTGGCCAGCGGCCAGCGGATCAGCAGGCCTTCCGAACGGCCGATCCAGTTCGCCTGCATCAGCTTCACTTTTTCCGGCCAGTCGTCGAGGCCTTCGAGCGAGTCCAGCAGATCCTGCGCATAGTCGGTGATCTTGAAGAACCACTGCGTCAGCTCGCGCTGCTCGACCAGCGCGCCCGAGCGCCAGCCGCGTCCGTCGATGACCTGCTCGTTGGCAAGCACCGTCATGTCCTCCGGATCCCAGTTGACCTTGGAGGATTTGCGCGTCACCAGACCCTTCTCGACAAAATCGAGGAACAGCATCTGCTGGCGATGGTAATAGTCGACATCGCAGGTGGCGAATTCGCGTGCCCAGTCGAGCGACAGGCCCATGACCTTGAGCTGCTCGCGCATGACGGCGATGTTCTGATAGGTCCAGTCCTTGGGATGGACCTTGTTCTGCATGGCCGCGTTCTCGGCCGGCATGCCGAAGGCGTCCCAGCCCATCGGGTGCAGCACGTTGAAACCCTTGGCCCGCTTGTAGCGCGCCACCACGTCGCCCATCGTGTAGTTACGGGTATGGCCGATATGGATACGCCCCGACGGATAGGGGAACATCTCCAGCACGTAGTATTTCGGGCGCGGGTCGTCGTTGTCAGCCTCGAACAGCTTCTTGGCGTCCCAGGCCTTCTGCCATTTGGGCTCTGATGCGCGCGGGTTGTATCGTTCGGTTGCCATCGGATGTTTTTCACTTAGAAGCATGCGCGAACGGCCGGACAATGCCCGGCGGCTCAGGAAATGTCGTCGCGGTGTTCACCATGGATTGCCGGACCCGTCAACTGCGGCGATCCGGCGAGTATCAAAACTAGAGGCAGATATAGGCATGACGAGCGCCGTCGAACAGTTTTTCACGGTCAAGGCGAAGATCGCCGCTGCCGAGCGCGAGGCGGGACGGCAGGCCGGCGCGGTGACGCTGGTCGCGGTCTCGAAGACCTTCGACGCCAACGATATCCGCCCGGTCATCGAGGCCGGCCAGCGTATCTTCGGCGAGAACCGCGTCCAGGAAGCACAAGGAAAATGGCCGGCGCTGAAGGAAGCTTTCCCCGACATCGAGCTGCATCTTATCGGTCCGCTGCAATCGAACAAGGCGAAGGAAGCGGTCGCGCTGTTCGACGTCGTCGAGACGGTCGATCGCGAGAAGATCGCCGCCGAACTCGCCAAGGAGATCGCCAGACAAGGCCGGTCGCCAAGGCTCTACGTCCAGGTCAACACCGGCTCGGAACCGCAAAAGGCCGGCATCGAACCGCGTGAGGCCGTCGCCTTCGTCACCCGTTGCCGCACGGTTCATGGCCTCGCCATCGAAGGTCTGATGTGCATTCCGCCGGCCGACGAGAATCCCGGCCCGCATTTCGCCCTGCTGGAGAAACTTGGGGTTGAGGCCAAGGTAGAAAAGCTCTCGATGGGCATGTCCGGCGATTACGAGACAGCGATCGCCTTCGGCGCCACCAGCGTCAGGATCGGCTCGGCGATCTTCGGTAGCCGTTAACGGACGTTTCGTTTTGCCACCGTTTGTCCAGCCTTGATGTCCAGACATGTCAGGTATATATCTAGCCAAGCTAGCTAGGAGAGACCAATGAACTGGCACCTTCAGGATGCAAAGAACAACTTCTCCAAAGTGGTTCAGCGTGCACGCAGCGAAGGACCGCAGACGGTAACCCTGCGCGGCGAGCGCGCAGCAGTGGTGCTTTCTGCCGAAGACTATGACCGTCTGGCGGGAAAAAAGAAGACGCTGGCAGAGTATCTTCTGACCGGTCCGGTCTGGGATGATGATTTTGCCGAGGAGGTCAACCGTCGCTCGGATACGATGATCCGCGACATCGACCTCTGATGTACCTGCTTGACACGAACATCGTTTCGGATGTGGAACGACGCTTACTCAAGCCGACTGCCTGGCTGGCTTCCATAGACCCGGATTCGATAAGTCTCAGCGTTATCACCATCGGCGAGATCGAACGCGCGATCGTCAAGTTGCGTAAAGTCGATCCCGAACGAGGCACGCGTCTTGATCTTTGGTTGCGAGAACTTCGCCGAGATAATGCCGATCGCATCCTTGCGGTTACCGAAGAGGTCGCCTTGGCCTGGGGCCGCATTTCAGCAGGTCGCACACGAGGCAGCGCCGACACGCTCATCGCCGCGACCGCGCTCGTCCACGACCTCATTCTGGTTACGCGCAACGTCGCCGACTTCAACGATACCGGGGTGACGGTCCTCAACCCTTGGGCTATCTGACCTCCATTCGGCCTCACGGCACCGACGCGGTCGCAATGCTAGACGATCGTAGCGGCCGCGTCATAGCACCGCATTGCGACGCCTGGGCTGCGCGCTAGCTCCGTGGGAGAACCCGAGCGACCAAGCATGGCCGTTCCTTTGCAATGCCAAAGGAGGGCAACATGAGCAAGGAACACGTTCCCCATAACCGATATGTCTCCAACGGCCTGCACCCGCACGTCTATCTGGCGATGGTCGGCCTTGCCGCGTGGTACGCGATGTCGGCCTGGGCGGGCTTCGGGGACGGCGGCTATACCGACTATCTTCTCGTCGTCATGACCGGATTCATCATCATCTCGGTGGCATTGCCCGCCATTGCAGGGCGCGTCTGGCTTCGACATCATCGTCGGACGTCCGCGACCGCCCACAGCTTCGAGGATTGGATGACCGGCGAATTCGATACCGGGCAAGGTCGCATGAGCGCCAAGACGGCGGTGGTCGAGCTCCTCCTGCCGCTCGCCGCCGTCGCCTTTGGCATGACGGCCTTCGCGATCGTGGCGCGCCTGGTTGGTTGAGGCGGCGCCTTTCTGCCAGGGCTGGCAAAAACCCTTCGTGATGAGCGTGATGGCCGGCAACCGGCGCCCTTTGCGCCGAAAAAGTAGTTCAATCTCCTCTTCGGCTTGACGTTTCGGAAGCCGGCGGGCTCCCGATCTTTTTTGGGCTCAGGACAACCGGACAGTCTCGACCAAAAAGTCGAGAAAGGCCCGCACACGCGCCGGCAAGTGCTTGCCCTGGCCGACATAGACGGCATGGGTGAGCTCCTCATCGCCGGGGTTGAAGTCCTCCAGAAGCGGTACCAGCCGCCCGGCGGCGATGTCGGGCTCCACATGCCAGCGCGCCAGCCGGGCGATGCCCGCTCCGGAGAGCGCCATCAGCCGCATCGCCTCGCCATCGCTGACCAGCGCATTTCCGGTGATCGGGACGACAATGGTCTCGCCGGCTGCGCCGACGAAAGGCCAGCCGTCGATATGGCGCACGAAGCAGAAACCCATCCGGTTGTGATGATCGAGATCGGCAGGCGTTCGGGGCGTGCCATGCGTCCTGAGGTAGGATGGCGCGGCGACGACGACCACCGGACTTTGCCCGAGCTTGCGGGCGACCAACCGTGATTCGCCGAGCGGCCCGGCGCGGATCGCGACATCGGCGCGCTCTTCCAACAGGTCGATGACACTGTCGGTCAAAACCAGATCGACGGCGATTTCCGGATAGCGCTCGAGGAACCGCGGCAACAGCGGGATCAGCCGGTGCTGCCCGAACGGCACGTAGCTGTTGACGCGCAGCCGCCCACGCGGGGCGGCACCCGCCGCCGCCTCGCGCTCGGCTGCCGCCATGTCAGCC
>NZ_RZTI01000143.1:0-15117 GCF_003997275.1 Mesorhizobium sp. M6A.T.Ce.TU.002.03.1.1 | reverse complement strand
GGAACGTAGCTGTCCGGGATCATCACCGCCGTGCCGACGGCGATCTGCGGCGACCAACCGCCATCCTGCACCTCGCCGGAATCCTTCACCTCGGCGACCGCTTCTTCCAGCATCTGCTGGTAAAGCTCGAAGCCGACCTCCTTGATGTGGCCGGATTGCTCTTCGCCGAGAAGATTGCCGGCGCCTCTGATATCGAGATCGTGACTGGCGAGCTGGAAGCCGGCGCCCAGCGTGTCGAGCGACTGCAGCACCTTCAGCCGGCGCTCGGCGGTGTCGGTCAACTTGCGATTGGCCGGCAGCGTGAACAGCGCATAGGCGCGCACCTTCGAGCGCCCGACGCGGCCGCGCAACTGGTAGAGCTGCGACAGGCCGAACATGTCGGCGCGATGCACGATCAGCGTGTTCGCGGTCGGGATATCGAGGCCGGATTCGACAATGGTTGTCGACAGCAACACATCGTACTGGCCGTCGTAGAAGGCGTTCATGATGTCGTCGAGCTCGCCGGGCGGCATCTGGCCGTGAGCGACAGCCACTTTCAGCTCGGGCACCGATTCCCGAAGGAAATCATGGATTTCCGCCAAATCGCTGATGCGCGGCACGACATAAAAGGAATGACCACCTCGGTAGCGTTCCCTGAGCAGGGTCTCGCGGATGACCAGCGGGTCGAAGGGCGAGATGAAGGTGCGCACCGCCAGGCGATCGACCGGCGGCGTGGCGATCAGCGACAGTTCGCGCACCCCGGTCAACGCCAGTTGCAGCGTGCGCGGGATCGGCGTCGCCGACAGCGTCAGCACATGCACGTCGCTCTTCAAATCCTTCAGCCGTTCCTTGTGCTTGACGCCAAAATGCTGCTCCTCGTCAATGATTAGGAGGCCGAGATTCTTGAACGAGATCGACGAGCCGAGCAGCGCATGGGTGCCGACGACGATGTCGACCGTGCCTTCGGCGATACCCTTCTTGGCCTCGGCCAGGTCCTTGGCTCCAACCAGCCGCGATGCCTGGGCGACGCGGATCGGCAGGCCGGAAAAGCGCTGCGAAAAGGTCTTGAAATGCTGGCGTGACAACAGCGTCGTCGGCACCACCACCGCGACCTGAAACCCTTCCATCGCCGCGATGAAGGCGGCACGAAGGGCGACTTCGGTCTTGCCGAAGCCGACGTCGCCGCAGATCAGCCGGTCCATCGGCTTTCCCGCGCCCAGATCGCCCATGACCGAATCGATCGCCGTCTGCTGGTCGTCGGTTTCCTCGTAGGGGAAACGCGCGGAGAATTCGCCGTAGAGACCATCTGCCGGCACCAGCGAAGGAGCGGCGCGCATCTGCCGCTCGGCGGCAATGCGGATCAACTGTCCGGCCATGTCGAGCAGGCGTTTCTTCAGCCGCGCCTTGCGCGACTGCCAGGCGCCGCCGCCAAGCTTGTCCAACGTCGCTTCGGCCGAATCCGAGCCATAGCGCGACAGAAGCTCGATGTTCTCCACCGGCAGGAACAGCCGATCATCGCCGGCATAATGGATCTCGAGGCAATCATGCGGCGCACCAACCGCCTCGATGGTGCGCAGCCCGATGAAGCGGCCAATGCCGTGGTCGGTATGGACGACGATATCGCCGGAGGACAACGCCGAGGCCTCGGCGATGAAGTCGGAAGGACGCTTCTTGCGCTTCGAGCGGCGGATCAGCCGGTCGCCCAGAATGTCCTGCTCGGCGACGACGACCAGTTTCTCGGTCTCGAAGCCGGATTCGAGCGGCAGCACGGCAAGTGCCGCCTGCCCCGTCTCGAGCTTTTCCGCCTCGGCCAGCGTGGCGACCGGCTTGAGATTGCCGAGATGATGTTCAGCCAGGATCTGGCCAAGCCGGTCGAGCGAACCTTCGGTCCAGCCGGCGATGACGACGCGGCGGCGGGCGGCCCGCTCATCGGCAATGTGTTTTACGACGACGTCGAAGACGTTGACGTTGGGGTCGGCGCGTTCCTCGACGAAGCTGCGGCCATGCCGCGAGCCGGCATGGAAGATTTTCCTCGCGCCGGCGTCGGGCGCATCGAACGGCGTGAAGTCGATCGCTTCGCGCGGGCCAAGCGAGGCGATGAGGTTTTCGGGCGACAAATAAAGCAGGTCGGGCGGCACCGGCTTATATGGCACGGCATCCTTCAGTGCGCCGTCGGCCTGCTTCCTGCGCGCCTCGTAATGGTCGAGGATCAGCGCATGGCGCTCAGTCAGCGCCTCATGCGCCAGATGGTCGAACACAACAGGCGTGTCCGGCAGATAGTCGAACACCGTCTCCAGCCGCTCGTAGAAGAACGGCAGCCAGTGCTCCATGCCGGCGAAACGCCGTCCCTCGCTGACCGCCGCATAGAGCCCATCGTCGCGCGAGGGCGCGCCAAAGGCTTCGATGTAGCTGCGGCGGAAACGGCTGATGGTCTCCGGCGTCAGCGCCACTTCACTCATCGCCTGCAGCGCCATCGACTTGCGTTGGCCGATGGTGCGCTGCGTGGCGGCGTCGAAGACGCGGATCGATTCCAGCGTGTCGCCGAAGAAATCGAGGCGCAGCGCTTCCGTCCAGCCCGGTGCGAACAGGTCCAGAATGCCGCCGCGCACGGCAAACTCGCCGACGCCGCGCACTGTAGGCACCCGCTCGAAGCCTGATATCTCCAGCCGCGACACCAGCCCATTCATGTCAATCTGGTTGCCGGGTTTTGCGTGAAATGTCTGTGCCTCGACGAGGCTTGCCGGCGGAATGCGCTGCAGCAGCGCATTGGCGGTGGTCAGGATGACGGCGCGGTGCGGTTTTTTCACCAGCGCGATCATCGCGGTGAGCGCGTCCAGACGCCGCGCGGCAGCATCCGCTCCGGGCGAGACGCGGTCGTAAGGCAGACAATCCCAGGCCGGCAGCTCGAGCACGGGCAGGCCTGGCGCTGCGAATGAAAGCGCCTCGATGATCGAAGGCAGGCGCTGGCCGTCGCGCGCCACGAACAGCACCGGCTTGTCGGGCGCAATCTCGTGCGCGGCCTGCACCAGCGCAAAGGCTTCGTAACCGTCGGCGACACCGTCGACGATGAACTGGCCGGCGCGGCCTTTCGGCAGGCCGATGGTGGGGATCAAGCTCATGAAATCACGTATTCAGAATGTCATCGCCTGGCGCGACGCCAGGATCTTTTGCAGGACGGCACAGTCGAAATTTGCGGGAACCGGGCGCTCGCCGGTGATCACGGGCAGGAATTCGGTATCGGGAACGTCGAGGAGCCTTTCATATTGGTCGAGTTCGTCGCCGGTCAAGACGCCGATCTCCGCGTCTGCGAAACTGCCGAGAATGAGGTCCATCTCGCGCATGCCGCGATGCCAAGAGCGAAACAGAAGCTTGCGGCGGCGGGCGTCGAGCCCCTCGCTTGATCGTCTCGTTCCGGTCATTGTCCTGCTTCCTTGCCTGAAGCGGCGCATATAGCGTGGATAGAGGGCGGTGTCAGCCTTGCGCTGCGGCCGTCGCGACATAAGCTGACATCATGCGCCCTTCCCTCCTCGATCCGCTGTTTGTCCCGATCACCTCGCTTGCCGGCGTCGGGCCGAAGGTCGGCGCGCTGATCGAGAAAATCGTGCCGGCCGATCTCGGCGATCGTGCGGCGCGCGCCGGCGATCTTTTGTTCGTGCTGCCCCACACGGTAATCGACCGCCGCAACCGGCCGGGTATCGCCGGCTCGGCCGAAGGCGCGATCGTCACCCTTGATGTGCGGATCGATCGCCACCAGCCGCCGCCGCGCGGCAACAGATCGGTGCCGTACCGGGTCTACGCCCATGACGACACCGGCGAGATCGCGCTGACCTTCTTCCATGCGCACGCCGCCTATCTCGAAAAAGCTATGCCGGAAGGCGAGCATGTCGTGGTCTCGGGTCGAATGGAATGGTTCAACGGCCGCCCGACCATGGTTCACCCCGACCACATCGCGCTGGCCAGCGAAGCGGAAAACCTGCCGCTGGTCGAGCCGGTCTATCCGCTCACCGCCGGGCTCTCGGGAAAAGTGCTGCGCCGGGCAATCGGCCAGGCGCTCGCTCGCTTGCCGGTGCTGCCGGAATGGCAGGATGGCGAGTTTCTGCGCCGCCAGACCTTTCCTGCCTTCGGCGATGCGCTCGCCCGCATCCACAACCCCGCCGACCCGATCGACGTGTCCATCGACGGCGCAGCCTGGCGGCGCCTCGCCTATGACGAGTTTCTGGCAGGCCAGGTGTCGCTGGCACTGGTGCGGGCAAAAGTCCGCCGCTTGTCCGGACGACCATTGGTCGGTGACGGCCGCATCGTCGAAAAGCTGCGCGCCGCCCTTCCCTATTCGCTGACCACCTCGCAGGAAATGGCGCTTGCCGAAATCAACGCCGATCTCGGTGATCCCGAACGCATGCTGCGCCTGCTGCAGGGCGATGTCGGCTCCGGCAAGACGGTTGTCGCGCTGCTCGCCATGGGGCGCGCCGTCGAGGCAGGCGGCCAGGCGGCATTGATGGCGCCAACCGAAATCCTGGCGCGCCAGCATCTTGCGACGATTGCACCGTTGGCAGAACAGGCGGGCCTGCGCGTTGCCATCCTCACCGGCCGCGAAAAGGGCCGCGAGCGCACCGAGACGCTGGCCGGCCTGGCCAGTGGCGAGATCGACATCGTCGTCGGCACCCACGCCCTGTTCCAGGAAACGGTAACGTTCCACGACCTCGTCTTCGCTGTCATCGACGAACAGCACCGTTTTGGCGTCCATCAGCGGCTTGCCATCACCGCCAAGGGCGACGCGCCCGACATGCTGGTGATGACGGCGACGCCGATCCCACGCACGCTGGTGCTGACCGCCTTCGGCGACATGGATGTTTCGAAGCTCACCGAAAAGCCGGCCGGGCGCCAGCCGATCCGCACCGTCACCCTGCCGCTCGAACGGCTCGACGAACTGGTCGGCCGCATGCGCGACGCCGTCGCCGACGGCCAGAAGATCTACTGGATCTGTCCGCTGGTCGAGGAATCCGAAGAGATCAAGCTGATGTCGGCGGAGGACCGTTTTGCCTCGCTAAAGCCGCTGTTCGGCGACTGGATCGGCCTGGTGTACGGGCGCATGAAGGGCGCCGACAAGGACGAGGCGATGCGCGCCTTCAAGGCCGGCGAGACACGCATCCTGATCGCCACCACGGTCATCGAGGTCGGCGTCGATGTGCCGGATGCCACGATCATGGTCATCGAGCATGCCGAGCGCTTCGGCCTCGCCCAGCTGCACCAGTTGCGCGGCCGGGTCGGGCGCGGCGAAAAACCGTCCTCCTGCGTGCTGCTCTACAAGGATCCGCTCGGCGAGACGGCAACGCGCCGGCTGTCGGTGATGCGCGAGACCGAGGACGGCTTCCGCATCGCCGAGGAGGACCTGAAGCTGCGTGGCGAAGGCGAGTTGCTGGGCACCCGCCAGTCCGGTACGCCGGGCTTCCAGGTGGCACGCATCGAGGCGCATGCCGACCTGCTCGAAGCCGCCCGCGACGACGCGCGGCTGATCCTGTCGCGCGATCCCGAGCTGCAATCCGAACGCGGCGCCGCCCTTCGCATGCTGCTTTATTTGTTCGGCCGCGACGAGGCAGTGCGGCTCTTACGCGCCGGCTGAGGCCCGGCACCGACCGGCGGATTGGCGATCTGAACGCCGATCGGCTTGCCGTTCAGCGTCACCATTTTCGTCTTGACCTCCGGCGCCACCAGCCCGGCCGAGACGATCAGCTTGGCGCCGTCCTCGATCGTCATGTCGAGCAGCACGACATCGGATTTCGGCACATACATCAGGAAGCCGGTGGTCGGGTTGGGCGTGCACGGCATGAACACCGCAATCAGCGGGTTGTCTTCCTGGTCGAGCTTCTGGTTGATCTCGGTTTCCTTCTCGCTGGCGACGAAGACCAGCGACCAGACGCCCTTGCGCGGGTATTCCACCAGCCCGACCTGGCGGAACATGTTTCCCTTGTTCGACAGCACGGTCTCAAAGATCTGCTTCAGCGAGCCGTAGACGCCGCGCACCAGGGGCATGCGGCCGAGCAGCCGCTCGCCGAACAAGACGATGGCGCGGCCGACGATATTGGCGGTCAGGAAACCGATCAGGGTGATCAGGATCAGGGCGACGATCAGGCCAAATCCCGGAACCGGCGCCGGCAGATAGCTATCGGGGTTGTAGCGCGCCGGAATGTAGGGTTTCACCCAGGAATCGACCCAGCCGATGAAGGACCAGGCGATGTAGGCGGTGATCGCCAGCGGCGCGCAGACGACAAAGCCTGTCAGGAAATAATTCCGCAGCCGGGTCATGCCTGAGGTCTTGGGAGCATCGGACATGGTTCACCGCAGCACTGGTTGCGGCGCAACATTAGTGAACCGCATTCGGCTTTGGAACTGCGAAATTTTTAAACCACGCCTATTCCACAGTCACCGATTTCGCCAGGTTGCGTGGCTGGTCGACGTCCGTGCCCATGAACACCGCGGTGAAATAGGCCAGCATCTGGATCGGCAACGCGTAGATGATCGGCGTGATGATTTCCGGCACGTCCGGCAGCACGATCGTCTCCATCGTCTTTACCGTGGCGTGCGCGGCACCCTTGCTGTCGGTGATCAGGATGATCTTGCCGCCGCGCGCCGCCACTTCCTGCATGTTCGAGACGGTCTTTTCAAAGATGCGGTCATGCGGGGCAATGACGATCACCGGCATGTTCTCGTCGATCAGCGCGATCGGCCCGTGCTTCAGTTCGCCGGCGGCATAGCCCTCGGCATGGATATAGGAGATTTCCTTGAGCTTCAGCGCGCCTTCCATGGCCAGCGGAAAATTGGTATCGCGGCCGAGATAGAGCACGTTTTTGTAGTGAGAAAGGTCGCGCGCGACCTTTTCGATCTGCCCATCGAGCTTCAGGACCTGATTGGCATAGCGCGGCGCTTCCGACAGTTGGCGGACCAGCGTCGTTTCCTGCTCCGGCGAGATCGTTCCGCGCGCCACGCCCGCCCGCACGGCAAGCGACGCCAGCACCGACAATTGACAGGTGAAGGCCTTGGTCGAGGCGACGCCAATCTCCGGCCCGGCCAGCGTTGGCAGGATAACGTCGGATTCACGCGCCATCGTCGATTCTCGGACATTGACGACCGCGCCAATCTTCATCCCGGCCTTGCGGCAATAGCGCAGCGAGGCCAGCGTGTCGGCGGTCTCGCCCGATTGCGAGATGAAGAAGGCGGCGTCTGTCTTCGACAGCGGCATTTCACGATAGCGGAATTCCGAGGCGACATCGATGTCGACCGGCAGCCTCGCATACCGCTCGAACCAGTATTTGCTGATCAGGCCGGCCAGATAGGCGGTGCCGCAGGCCGAAATCGCCAACCGGTCGATTTTGGCGAAATCGAAAGGCAGGTCGAGCGGCTTCGAGACGCCACCGACGAAATCCACATAATGCGCCAGCGTGTGCGAGATCACTTCCGGCTGTTCATGGATTTCCTTCTCCATGAAATGGCGCCGATTGCCCTTGTCGACCATGAAGCTGGTGCTGAGCGACTGCTGGCGCTTGCGGTCGACCTTGTTGCCGTCCATGTCGAAGATGGCGACCTCGTTGCGGCGCACAACCGCCCAGTCGCCGTCCTCGAGATAGGTGATCGAGTTGGTGAAGGGGGCAAGCGCGATGGCGTCGGAGCCCAGGAACATCTCGCCGTCGCCATGGCCGACGGCCAGCGGTGGGCCGTTGCGGGCGCCGACGATGAGGTCCTCATCGCCCTTGAACATGATGGCCAGCGCAAAGGCGCCTTCCAGCCGCTTCAGCGCCTGGTGCGCGGCCTCGACCGGCTTCAGGCCCCTGGCCAATTCGCGCGCCACCAGATGGGCGACGACCTCGGTGTCGGTCTGCGATGAAAATGTGTAGCTGTCGCGTATCAGCTCGTCGCGCAATTCGGCGAAATTCTCGATGATGCCATTGTGGACAATGGCGACGCCGTCGGAAAAATGCGGATGCGCATTGGTTTCGTTCGGCACGCCATGCGTTGCCCAGCGCGTGTGGCCGATGCCGATCATGCCGTCGAGTGGTTCGTCCTTCAGCCGGCGCTCGAGATTAATCAGCTTGCCCTCGGCGCGGCGGCGCCCAAGCTTGCCATGCTCGATTGTGGCGACGCCGGCGGAATCGTAGCCGCGATATTCGAGCCTTTTCAGCGCATCGACGATGAGTGGCGCGACCGGCGAGTGACCGACAATTCCGACGATACCGCACATAGACGTTGCCCCCGATTCCGGCGTAAACCCCAGCGCCATTTAGGGTTGGCCGGGCTGCCGCGAAAATCACATTGCGTTTCGTTCCGTATCAGCCGGAACTGTTCTTGCACAGATGCACCATGACAGAGCGCCCTTGCAATCCGGTTACCGCAATCGCTCAGTTTCTCCGTACGGGCATCCTATCGCGCCCAACAGTTCCTGAAATCCGTCAAAGACATGATGCAGTCGTCGCGGCTAGGCTTTTTTCCGGGCCGCCTCGGCCGAAGCAAAACGCTCGCGCAATTCCTTGCCCTTGCCGGCCAGCGTCCTCTGGCGGGCGCGGCCGAAGGCCAGCGCATCGTCAGGCACGCTTTCGGTGATCACGCTTCCCGAAGCGATATAACCACCCTTGCCGATTGTAACCGGCGCCACCAGCGAGGAGTTCGAGCCGATGAAAGCACCCTCGCCGATGTCGGTGAAGAACTTCGAATAGCCGTCATAGTTGCAGGTGATGGTTCCAGCGCCGATATTGGCGCCGGCGCCGACGCGGGCATCGCCGATATAGGTCAGGTGGTTGACCTTGGCGCCTTCCTCGATCGTCGCCCCTTTGACCTCGCAGAAATTGCCGACCTTGGCTTTTTGCCGGAGATCGGCGCCCGGCCGCAGCCGCGCATACGGACCGACATCGCAGTTCGAGGCGATCGTGGCGCCTTCGATATGGCTGAAAGCATGGATCTTGGCGCCCGTGGCGATCGTCACGCCCGGCCCGAACCAGACATTGGGTTCGACAATCGTGTCCGCGCCGATCTCGGTATCGTGCGAAAAGAACACGGTTTCCGGCGCGATCAATGTGACGCCAGAGAGCATGGCCTCGCGCCGCCGGCGCGTCTGCCAGATGCCTTCCGCCGCGGCGAGTTCGGCGCGGTTGTTGATGCCGAGCGCATTCTCGAAGCTGGCTTCTGCGGCAACGACATCAAAACCCTGCCCGCCGGCGATCTCGACGATGTCGGTGAGATAATATTCGCCCTTGGCGTTGTTGTTGCCGACTTGGTCGAGCAGCTGCAGCGCGTGCTTGCCCGCAACCGCCATCAGCCCGCCATTGCAGAAGGTGATTTTCTTCTCCTCGCCGGTGCAGTCCTTTTCCTCGCGGATAGCGACGAGCTTGCCGCCTTTTTCGATCAGCCGGCCATAGCCGGAAGGATTTGACGTGCGGAAGCCGACCACAACGACGGCAGCGCCTTCGGCCAGCTTCAGGCGCGCAGCAGCCAGCACCTCCGGATCGATCAGCGGCGTATCGCCGAACATCACCAGGATGTCGTCGTAAACCTTTGATATCGCAGCACGAGCTGCCAGCACGGCATGCGCCGTGCCGAGCCGCTTGTCCTGGACGAAAGTCTCCGCCTTCGGCGCGAACTTTTGCGTGGCCTTGCGCATCTCTTCCGCGCCATGGCCGATCACCAGCGCCAGATCACCGCTGCCTGCGGCTTCGGCAGCCTTGACGACATGGGCGACCATCGGCAGGCCGGCGATCAGGTGCAGCACTTTTGGCACTGCGCTTTTCATGCGCGTGCCTTCGCCTGCGGCGAGGATGACGGACAGGCAGGTTCTCTGGCTCATGGAATGGCAACCATATGAAAAGGGTTGGGAATCAAGGCATGTCTAGCATTTGGCGCCATGCTGCACCAATGCGGTTAAATTCCGGTGAGACGGTCGAGCAACTGACTCTTAATCAGCGGGTCCACAGCTCAAGAGCCCTAACCCAGTTGCCCCAGCACCGGGAAATTTTCCAGCAGCCAATAAGACATGGCCTGCACGCCGCCGGTCAGGAAAAAGACGCCGGCGACGACCAGCAGCGCGCCCATTGCTTTTTCGACCCGGCCGAGATGGACGCGGAATTTTGAGAGAAAGCGCATGAAGGCGCCGGAAAACAGCGCCGCGATCAGGAACGGGATGCCGAGGCCGAGCGAATAGGCGGCAAGCAGAGCTGCGCCCTCGCCCACCGTCTCCCGGCCGCCGGCCAGCGTCAGGATCGGTCCCAGCACCGGTCCGATGCAGGGTGTCCAGCCGAAGGCGAAGGCAAGTCCCATGACATAGGCGGCAACGATACTGGCCGGCTTGCCCTGCGACTGGAAGCGCGCCTCACGCGACAGCAGCGGGATGCGCAATATGCCGAGGAAGTTCAACCCCATCAGGATGATCAGCGCGCCGGCGGCCATTGCCAGCGGCTCCTGCCAGACGCGCAGCAGCCGGCCAATGGTCGAGGCGCCGGCGCCTAACGCCACGAAGACGGTCGAGAAGCCGAGAACGAAGGCGATCGAAGCATAAAGCAGCGCGCTGCGTGCGTCGGCCTTGGCCGTGACGCCGGCATTGCCGCGGAAATCATCGACCGACACGCCGGCCATATAGCAGAGATAGGGCGGCACCAGCGGCAGCACGCAAGGCGACAGGAACGAGATCGCCCCCGCCCCGACCGCGCTGACATAGCCGATATCCAATGCCATTCCCGAAACTCCAACTGTATCGGCGCCGATATAGCGGCGCACGGACTTGTCCGCCAATCACCATTGCGTGGCAAGTTGCCGCCCTGCATCGAGGAAGAAACGATACGCCAAGCGCGTTGATGCAACGGGGCCGCAACTTTCCGCGCGCTTCTCGATCATATCAGGGAGAACCTCATGAAATCGATCACAGTTGGGCTGGCGGTGCTTTTGCTCGGCACCGCCGCCTCATATGCCGCCGAAGCGTGGAAGGAAGCCGATGTCGGCGGCACCAAGATCTACACCGATGCCAATGGCATGACCCTTTACACCTACGACAAGGACGAGACGGGCAAGTCGAACTGCTACGACAAATGCGCCACCAATTGGCCGCCGCTGAAGGCTGAGGCCGACGCCAAGGCCGAGGGCGAATGGACGGTCGTCGACCACACCGACGGCACCAAGATGTGGGCCTATGAGGGCAAGCCGCTCTACACGTTCATCAAGGACAAGAAGGCCGGCGATGTGACCGGCGACGGCGTCGGCGGCGTCTGGCATATAGCCAAGGCCGACTAAGCTCGGACCGAGATCCCCGCATTGACCGGCGGGGAATCGCTGGCTGCCGTGTATCACTGCAGGCCTTCCGGCTGCCAGCTTCTTGCACTGTCCTGCTAGGCATTCCAGCCCACTCGCGGCGCCAGTATCGCCCGCCCGACCGAGCATCATGCCGGATGCCTCTCCGGCTGGGGCTGGCGCATGATCGATGTTTCTCTTATATCCGCGGAAGAATTTGTCCCGTTCTCCCGGATTCATTGCCGGCTTGTCCAACGATAGGCAGCCCGCTCTCTTATCCGAGATTGCGGATATCACATGACTCGCTCTTGGGTTGTGCACTCAATGCAGGACTGCATTTTGGGCGCTTCCCCTTGACCGGATGCAAAAGCCCGGCCATGTGAGCGACAATTGTACGAGATTTCGTCGCGCGCAGCGGAATTCTTCTGCCGCACCACAGCTGATATGAGACCTCATGGACGTCGTCGTCGTCGAATCGCCGGCCAAAGCGAAGACAATCAACAAGTACCTCGGAAAGAACTACAAGGTCCTGGCCTCGTTTGGCCACGTCCGCGATCTGCCGGCCAAGGATGGCTCGGTGCGTCCGGACGAGGATTTTGCCATGTCCTGGGCTGTCGACACCGCCTCGAGCAAACGTCTTGCTGACATCGCCAGGGCGGTCAAGGACGCCGACGGCCTGATCCTCGCCACCGATCCGGATCGCGAGGGCGAAGCCATTTCCTGGCATGTCCTGGAAGTGCTGAAGCAGAAGCGCGCGCTGAAGGACAAGCCGGTCAGCCGCGTCGTCTTCAACGCCATCACCAAGTCATCGGTGCTGGAAGCGATGGCCAATCCGCGCCAGATCGATGCGCCGCTGGTCGACGCCTATCTCGCTCGCCGCGCGCTCGACTATCTCGTCGGCTTCACGCTGTCGCCCGTCCTGTGGCGCAAGCTGCCGGGCGCCCGTTCCGCCGGCCGCGTGCAGTCGGTGGCACTGCGCCTCGTCTGCGACCGCGAATTGGAGATCGAGCGCTTCATCCGCGAGGAGTACTGGCAGGTATCAGCTCTCCTCGGCACGCCGCGCAAGGAAAACTTCGAGGCGCGGCTGACCGCCTTCGACCGCAAGAAGCTGCAAAAGCTCGACATTTCGAACAAGGCGCAGGCCGATGACATCAAGGCGATGCTGGAAGGTGCGACCTTCAAGGCGCTATCGGTCGAAGCCAAGCCGACCAAGCGCAATCCAGGCCCGCCCTTCACCACCTCGACGCTGCAGCAGGCTGCCTCCTCGCGTCTCGGTTTTTCGGCAAGCCGCACCATGCAGGTGGCGCAGCGGCTCTATGAAGGCATGGACATCGGCGGCGAGACCACCGGCCTGATCACCTATATGCGAACCGACGGCGTGCAGATGGCGCCCGAGGCGATATCAGCTGCGCGCGATGCGATCGCCAAGGAGTTCGGCCCAAAATACCTGCCCGAGAAGCCGCGCCAATACACGACCAAGGCCAAGAACGCCCAGGAAGCCCACGAAGCGATCCGCCCGACCGATTTCATGCGCACCCCCGCTTCTGTCAGACAATATCTCGATGCCGACCAGGCACGGCTCTACGAGATAGTGTGGAAACGTGCCATCGCCAGCCAGATGCAGCCGGCCGAGATCGAGCGCACCACGGCCGAGATCGAGGCAGTCAACGGCGCTCGCACCGCGGAACTCCGCGCCATCGGTTCGGTCGTTCGCTTCGACGGCTTCATTGCCGCCTATACCGACCAGAAGGACGAGGATTCGGAAGACGAGGAAGACCGCCGTCTGCCCGAGATCCGTGCCGGCGAACAGCTCGACCGCGAGGCGATCAACGCCACCCAGCACACCACCGAGCCACCGCCGCGCTATTCGGAAGCCTCGCTGATCAAGAAGCTGGAAGAACTCGGCATCGGTCGTCCCTCGACCTACACTGCGATCCTGAAGACGCTCGAGGATCGCGACTACGTCAGCATGGACAAGCGCAAGCTGTTGCCGCAGGCCAAGGGTCGGCTGCTGTCGGCCTTCCTCGAAAGCTTCTTCGAGCGCTATGTCGAATACGACTTCACCGCCTCACTCGAGGAAAAGCTCGACGAGATTTCCGACGGCAAGCTCGCCTGGAAGGATGTGCTGCGCGATTTCTGGAAGGATTTTTCGGGCGCCGTCGCCGACATCAAGGAATTGCGCGTCACCGACGTGCTCGACGCGCTCAACGAGGAACTGGCGCCGCTCGTCTTCCCAACGCGGGAAGACGGCTCAAATCCGCGCATCTGCCCGAAATGCGGCACCGGCAACCTGTCGCTGAAGCTCGGCAAGTTCGGCGCCTTTGTCGGCTGTTCCAACTACCCCGAATGCTCCTTCACCCGCCAGCTCGGCGACGCCGCCAACCCCAATGGCGAAAACGGCAATGGCGAGGACGGCACCAAGGTGCTTGGCAAGGACCCCTACACGGCGGAGGAAATCACGCTGCGCAGCGGTCGTTTCGGCCCCTATATCCAGCGCGGCGACGGCAAGGAAGCCAAGCGCTCCAGCCTGCCCAAGGGCTGGACGGTCGATTCGATCGACCACGAAAAGGCCCTCGCCTTGCTGTCGCTGCCGCGTGACGTCGGCAAGCATCCGGAATCCGGCAAGATGATCTCGGCCGGGCTGGGGCGCTACGGTCCGTTCGTGCTGCATGACGGCACCTACGCCAATCTCGACAACATCGAGGACGTGTTCTCGATCGGCCTCAACCGCGCCGTGTCGGTGATCGCCGAGAAGAAGTTGAAGGGCCCCGGCGGCCGCAATGGCGGCACGCCCGCCGCCTTGAAGGAACTTGGCGAGCATCCGGCGGGCGGCGGCAAGATCGTCGTGCGTGACGGCAAATACGGGCCCTATGTTAATTTCGGCAAGGTCAATGCGACGCTACCGAAGGGCAAGGACCCGCAGTCGGTGACGGTCGAGGATGCGGTGGCGCTGATTGCCGAGAAGGAAGCCAAGGGTGGCAATGGCGGCAGAAAGCCCTTCCGCAAAGCGGCCGCACCTGCCAAAAAGCCTGCGGCAGCCAAAAAACCAGCGGCCAAGAAAGTGGCCAAGAAAAAGGGATAGGCATCGTGGCGCGCAGGGTATCCGGAAGAAGCCATGGCGATCTGCGCACCGCCGACACGAGGGCCAAGGTCAGGGATAACTACCGGCCGTCCCGTGACGAGATCCTGCGCTACATCGCCGAAAATCCGGATCGCTCCGGCAAACGCGACATCGCCAAGGCGTTTGCGCTGCGCGGCGAGGACCGTATCTGGCTGAAGGACATTTTGCGCGACCTGCAGGATGAGGGCCTGCTGACCAAGGAGCGCAAGCGGCTGGCCCGTGTCGGCGCCCTGCCCCATGTCGCCGTGCTCGACATCTTTGGCCGCGACGCCGACGGCGTGCTGCTGGCGCACCCGACCGAAGCCGTGGGCAATGGCGAGCCTCCTGTCATAGCGATCCGCGTGTCGCGTGGCGGCGGCGGCCCGACACCGGGCATCGGCGACCGCGTGCTAGCCAAGACCTTTCCAACCGATGACGCGACGGGCCCTGCCTATACCGGGCGGGTGATGAAGATCTTCGAGAAGCGCACCGATGCCGTTCTCGGCGTCTTCCGCGTGCTGCAGGACGGTACCTTTCGCATCGAGCCTGTCGAAAGACGCCAGCCGGAGCTGGTCGTCGACAAGGAATTCCAGAACGGCGCCAAGAACGGCGATCTGGTCGAGGTCGAGCCGGCGCGGGCCTCCCGCTACGGGCTGCCCAGAGCCAAGGTGCTGGCGGTGCTGGGTTCGCTGACCAGCGAAAAGGCGGTCTCGATGATCGCCATTCACGCGCACGACATTCCACATATTTTCCCGGCAGACGTCATCGCCGAGGCA
>NZ_RZTI01000142.1:0-15191 GCF_003997275.1 Mesorhizobium sp. M6A.T.Ce.TU.002.03.1.1 | reverse complement strand
GAGATCGACAGGCCGAGCGCATTGCCGCCGACGCCGTCCGGAACATTGTGGCGGATGACGCTGGTGATGCAGGGCAGGAGACCGCCAAGTGCCAGCCCCATCAGGAAACGCAGGCCGACGAGCTGCCAGCCCTGCGTGACGAAGGCTTGCGGGATCAGCAGCAGCGCCGATACGGCAAGCGCCCCGATGATGATGTTCCAGTGACCGAGGCGGTCGGCGAGCTTGCCGAGACGCGAGGCCGACAGGATGGCGCCGAGTGCCGCCGCCGACATGACGACGCCGGAGGTCAGCGTTAGCAGGCTTTGGTCTGCGATGAGCTGCTGGACGTAGACCGTGATGATCGGCTCGATCGACATCGTGGCGAAACTCAGCAGCATACCGGTCACCAGCATGGCGACGATGGGGCGCTTGTCCTCGATTTGCGACCAGCCGCCTTGCGGCTTCTCAGTCGATGCTACCTTGTCGGGTGCCGGGCGAGGGTTCTCCTTGATGAGAAAAGTCGTTGCCAGGAACGCCAGGAAAATGACGCCGCCGGCGAGCAGGAAGGTGGCGCGGATGCCGATCAAGGGCGGCAGCGCGCCGCCGAGCAGCGGACCGACGAGGGCGCCGGCGGTTACTCCGGCCGACAGCACGCCGAGCGCCCAACCGGACCGGTCCTTCGGCGTCTGCATGGCCACCAGGATGGTCGAGCCCGAGGAATAGCCGCCGGCGAAGCCGATCAGCAGGCGCAGCAGCACCAGCTGCCAGACAGTCTCCACCATGCCGGTCAGCGACATGCAGATGGCCATGCCGAAACTGGCGCGCACCAACATCAGCTTGCGGCCGTAGCGGTCGCCCAGCCGTCCCCACAGCGGCGCCACCAGCGCGGCGGCGAAGAACGTCGCGCCGTAGGCGATACCGGACCACTGTACAACAGCTGCGTGGCCCTCGGCGCCCAGCTGCTCGACATACAGCGGCAGGAAAGGCAACAGCAGCGTCATGGCGACAAGCGTGCTGAACGAGCCGGCAAAGCACACGGCGAGATTGCGGCGCCAGTGGATGTTGTAGGTGCCTTGCGTGGCAAGGGTGGCAACTTGCGACATGTGATGTCCTGTCCGGCCAGCCATGAAACTTGCTCCGGATACCGACTTGGGATACCAAGCTGGTATCCGTCATGAACGCAAGCCTAGCCGCTGTCAATGCGGCTCTCTCAACCGCGACCGGCAAATGATGGTTGGTAGGTGATTGCCAGCAAAACGGCCAGAGATTGGAAACCGCCATGTCGCAGATGCAGACTGTCGAAATTGGGCTTCGCGAGATGATCCTCGGCCTTGAGATCGGTCCCGGCGAGCGGCTGACGGAACGCTGGATCGAAAGCCGCTTCGGGGCCTCGCGCACGCCGGTCAGGGCAGCATTGCTGCGGCTCGAAACGGAAGGTTTGGTCTGCCGCGACGGGCGCGGCTGGACGGTGTCGCCCATCAACCTCGCCGAGCTCGAGCGGATCGCCGTTTATCGCGAGGCGGTAGAGGTCGCGGCGCTCCGGCTGACTTGTGCCTTGGAGGACCGGACCGCTGTCGACGTCATCGAGGCGATGCTGGACTCCTGTGACGCCGGCACCCCGCGCGAGGAATGGCACCGCGTCGGCATGGATTTTCACATCGAGCTGGCACGCCTGTCCGGCAACGAGTTCCTGTTCCGGGCGGTCCGCGATGCGATGACGCGCCTGTCGCGTGCTCGTTGGCTGGAGGTGCGCGACGAGGCGGCACTCGGCCGTGCCTGGGCCGAGCACCATGCCATTCTGGCAGCGGTGCGGGCCGGCGAAGCCGATGAGGCGGCACGCCGACTTTCGGCCCATATTGTCGGCAGCCGCGACCGGCTGGTGACATCTTTGCACAATGACCGGCGCGGCCTGCGTGCCAGGGGATTTGCCGTCGTTGCGGCGTGATTGCCGAGGCAACCACTTTCGCCCTCGCTTCGCGAGCGCCGATGGCGTAAGAGCGGCGATGGAAAACAACCGATTTGAAACACCCGTGACCGTCAAGTCGGGCGCGGAGGGAACCACTCAGCTCTTGCGTACGGCCCGCGAGGCTTCCGACTACCTCCTCAACAACTGGCCCGGCAAGCGCAGTCCAAAGCATCGCGAAGCGCTGCAGGCCTGCCATGATGCGCTGGCCGGCGACAAACCGGCCATGATCGCGAGGCGCGCCTTCATAGCCGCCGCGCGCGAAGTGAACGTGTTCGTCAGCGACAAGGCGCCGGCCTGAAGACGCAGCGGGATTCCTAGGCCAAATCCAACCCGCCTCGCGGGCTGGATGCGTTTTACTCTGCCGTTTCCGTTTCGGTCTCGGAGGTGGTCTCGTCTTCGGGCTTCGAACGTTCCTTGGCTGCGACCTTGGCCGCCTGCTTTTCCGCCTTCTTGGCGGCCTTCTGCCGGTCGCGTTCCTTGCGTTCTTGGCCGTAATTCGGTGCTCGCGCCATATCTCTTCCTTTCGCAATCCTGAAGGCTCTTAGCCCTGCCTAGGAGCATTAGGCTGCAAACACAACACCGCAAAGGCCGATCGGCTCCATACATAGCCGGCAAGCCGGCTGCACGCGGTTCCGGGCTTGCAAGATGGCTGGCACAATGGTGTAGGAGAGACCGGGGTACAAATAACAAGCTCACCTGTTTTCACCAAGTGACCGATGGCCACGCTTCAAAGAAACGCACAGAAGCTATTCTACTATGCGCGCAATGCCATGCGCGATATCGCGCCGCAGGCGTTGTTCCGCCGCAGGCTAGCGGGGCTGCTCGATCGGGCCAGGCTTTCGGACGGATCGATCCGCGCGCGTCTCAATTATTACAACAGGCTGCAGGACGCTTTCGCGCCGAGCGCCGATGCCGTGCCGGTAAGCCGGCTGCCGACAGACCGGAGCATGTATTATTACGATCTGAAGGAATTTACCCGCTACTTCGATCCCGATTTGCGCATCGACCTCGAATTTGGCGACGTCATCGAGGTGCCTGCCGTGCCGTCGATCGTCAAGGATCGGCCGATCGCCGGCGACAACAGGAACGGGGTCCTGTTCAAGCTCAACAAGTTCCGCCACTTCCACATGCCCGCCGACGATGTTGCCTTCGCGGACAAGCTTCCGGTCGCGGTCTGGCGCGGCGAGCTCAACAATCCGATACGGACCTTGCTTCTGGAGGCAGCGCGCGATCTGCCCTTTTGCGATGTCGGCACGCCCAAACCGACGGCAGCGCCGGAATATCGCAAGCCTTATCTGAGCATCGATCAGCAGCGGCGCTACCGCTACATCATTTCGCTCGAAGGCAACGATGTGGCGACCAACCTCAAATGGATCATGAGTTCGAATTCGCTATGCCTGATGCCTCCGCCGACATACGAGACATGGTTCGGCGAAAGCGAACTCGTGGCCAACGTCCACTATGTGCCGCTAGAGCCGGATTTCACGGATCTTGCCGAGCGGGTGAGGCACCTCGAGAAGCATCCGGCCGAGGCCGAACGCATCGTTGCCGCAGCCAACGCCTATTGCCGCAAGTTCGCCGACGAGCGGGCCGAGCAAGCGATCTGCTTGCTCGTGCTCTACAAATATTTCGTGCTCAGCGGCCAAATCGAGCCCGACCCGGAGGTCTGGCGTTTTATCTCGGGCTCGGCCTAGGCTTAGGACTCTTTGTTGGCGATGCCCTATGTCCTGCGTATCTTGATTCCGCCCTTCGCCTCAGTATACGTTCCCATCATGATGTTCATGTCCGCATTCTTCCCTCTGATCTGAGCGGCCCAAGTCGTTCCGGCGCATCCGCGCCAATCAGATCAAAACGGCTGCGCTGACGCGATGGCCGAACGGAGAATGTGTAATGCCCAAAACCGAGCCCATCGGCCTGATCTCGCATCAGGTCCAGAACTTCATCGACGACGGTTTCGTCAAAATCGAAAATGCCTTCAGCACCCACCTTGCAGAGCAATGCAGGGACGAGCTGTGGGCGGATATTGGCCTGTCGCCAGACGAACCCGAAAACTGGATTCATCCAGTTGTTCGGGTGGGGTTCAAGGCTTCGCCCCCATTCGTTGAAGCCGCCAACACGCCGATCCTGCACAAGGCCTACGATCAACTCGTCGGCGATGGCCGCTGGCTTGCGCCCAAAGGCGTTGGGACCTTTCCGATCCGCTTTCCCTCGCCGGAATCCCCCGGTGATGATGGCTGGCATGTGGACATGAGTTTTGGCGACGACAATCCGGATTTCATGGAGTGGCGTGCCAATGTGAAGAGCAGCGGACGGGCATTGCTGATGCTCTTCCTGTTCTCGGATGTTGGCCCGGATGATGCACCCACGAAGATACGGAAAGGCTCGCATGCCACCATTGCGAGGGAGCTACTGCCCTATGGCGACGCGGGCGCGACGCTCAGGCAGATCTCTGCCAATGGTTACGCTTCTACAGAAGATTGTGAGGTTGAACTGGCAACTGGCGCGGCAGGCACCGTATATCTGTGCCACCCATTCCTCGTTCATGCCGCTCAACCTCACCGAGGGAGGCGGCCGCGCTTCATGGCACAACCACCGCTGCTGCCGAGGGGTGAGTTTGACCCGGCGTTGGCGCCGTCGCCGGTTCAGGTCGCCATCCGTCAGGCTTGTGGGCTAACGCTATAGTCAGACAATACCCGGGACCGCCGAACGGTCCCGGGTATTCCAAAAGACCACTGAGACGCTGTCCGCCAAGGGCTCGGAGCCGTCGTCGGACATCTTGGCCAGTTTATGGGCCTTGAACCTAGACCAGGCGCGCTTGCGAAGGTCACTTAATTCGCTGCAAGCGGTTTGGGCTTCTTGTCGGTCCATTCCGGCGGCGCACCGTATTTGGACGCCATGACCCCAATTAATCCCGGCATTCGACCGAATGTGTCGCACACGGCGTATTTCGGTTTTCCGCCAAACCACGATCGGATTCGCTGTTTCGAAGCCATGGAGAGGTCGAGTACTTTCGGTTCCTTGCCGGTGATGAGCATTTGGGAGAAGTCATTCCCGAACGTCGAAGCAAGGCTATACGCATCCCCGACCTCCGAAAAGCGGGGGTTATCCTGGATCGAGTTTGCCCCGCGAGCCCAGACCATCGCCGCGCGCTGGACGCCACCGCTATCAACGGCCTCCGCCTCGACGGCAAGTCCTCCGAGGCCGAAGGGCAGGCGCGGCACACTGACGGGCACATTGGAAGGCAGGACAAAACCGCTGCCTACGGTTACGACGGTCGAGACTCCCGCCATCATCTTGTTCGTCAGAACAATATCGGTGACGACCGATCGGATCGTCACATCGGCCGGCTGGCCGGCGGAGACCATGTGATACTTGTCGCTAAGCGCGACACACAGCGCCCGGTCCAGTGCGTTGGACACCAGTGACCGGTCGGCTGCCGATTTCACCCGGGATGCGGCGCTGAAGACGAAAGTCGTCGGAACGATCCTCGCTGTCTTCGCAATCGCCAGACTTTGCCCGTCAACAAAGATACGCTTCTTGGACAACTTTCCCTTGGGCGCGCCAAGATTGCTGTAGGAGGTGAGCGTGCCGCCTTCAGTCAGGGGCACGGACGCACATCCGGCTACCGCCATGATCAGGAAAAATGCCAAGCATAAGGATTTCAGCGGAGATGTTGGTGGGAATCCGACAAGTCGGAAGAATGATCCAATGGATATTGATGGATTGCTGCGCACGCTTTTCTGGCCTCCGTCGCGGATGTTCTGGGAGGACCGTGCGGGGGTAGGATTGCCGCAACATTACGGGTCATTTCCAATAGCGACGGATATCGGCGCTGACCTACGATCTAAATTGCCGCGGAGCTATCAGAGCCGGATCGCCACCTGCGTCCCGGTCGTGTTGCTTGTCATGCTGACCTGGCCCCGGTGGTTTGCGACGATCTGCTTCACCAGGCTCAAACCAAGGCCCGCGCCAGTGCTTCGTGGGGTGACGCGGTAAAAAGGCTCAAAAACCAGTTCCCGATGCTCTGCCGGTATGCCTGGTCCTTCATCGGCCACATTGATCTCTCCGTCGGCTGAGACCGAGATCGTGATCATTCCGGCATTGCCGCCGTGGTCGATTGCATTGCGAATCAGATTGCTGATCGCTCTCGGCAAAGCGGAAGGACTGCCGCTCCGTTCGAGGCTTGCGACCTCACTTTGAAAGGAAATCTGGTAGCCGGCAGCGATCGCTAGGGGCGCGAGGTCGGCAACGGCCGTTCGTGCGATTTCGACGAGATCGACCGTTCCATGCAAATCGGTCGCCTGGTCGTTGCGCTCAAAATCGAGGAGCTGTTCGGCCGTCTCAGCCAAACGCGCGACGTCGGCCAATAGTCGCCGGCGATCCGGACCCTCGGGCATCCCATCGATCCGTGTCTGCATGATGGCGATAGGTGTTCTGAGCTCATGCGCCGCATCGATGAGGAAGCGCTGGCGTTTTCGGAACTCGTTCTCGAGCCGCTCGAGTGTTCCGTTGAACGCAGTCACCAGCGGGGCAACCTCGATGGGAATACCGTCCACCGGCAGGCGTGTTCCGTGCCGGCGCGGTTCGATCTCCGATGCTTTGCGGGCGACATCGCTCACACCCGCCAAACCGCGCTCGACGATGCGGGGAACGGCAAAGAAGATCGCAGGCAAGGCAATTGCGATCAAAGAGATATAGATCGGGTAACTGTCGGCCAGAATGGCGAGAACGGGCCAGCCTTTGTCAGCGAAGCCGCCAAATAGAATCCGAACCTCACCCACCACGGTCTCGACGTTATCGACCGACGCGATCTCATTCGTACCGGCAGATCCCCTGATATCTGCGTCCTGGAACAGGTACGCCAGATCGGCGAGCTCGGCATAGGGAGCTGGTACGGTGCCGTAAGACACCGAGGCACCGTCTACCGTGGCAGCAACATACCATAGTCCGCTGTTCTGCTGCCTAAGCGAGCTCAGCTCCGGCGTATCGCGTATTTCAAACTTTCCTTGCGCATCGCGTGCAACCGCTCCGACCATCAGGGACGTGATTTTGCGCTCCATGGCAACGTTCGGCGACATGACCGTAGTGGCCCATATGCAAAGTCCGATGATCACTGCGGCAACCACGGCGACGATGACGAGACTGAGCTGCCAACTCAGCTTCCACCAAAGTGAAGGATTCAATCTGTTGGCCGCGCGCATTATTCTTCCTTCAGCAGATATCCGACGCCCCGGATACTGTGGATCGCGACGCCGGCGCCGGCATCCAGCAGCCGCTTGCGCAGCCTGGAAATATGCGCGTCGAGCGCGTTCGACTGGATATCTTCTTCGTAATTGTAGACCGCCGCCTCAAGCGTCGACCGAAGGACGGTTTTGTCTTTCCGCTTGGCGAGCGCCGCCAGAACGAGAAGTTCGCGTCTGGGCAGATCGAGCGGGATCGCGTCGACGGTCACGCTCAAATGCAAGGGATCGATCACCATTCGACCGACGGCAATGTGAAGGTCCGCCAGGCTTGCCGGTCGCCGCAGAACAGCCCGCAAACGAGCCATCAGCTCTTCGACAAGAAACGGCTTGCCCAGATAATCGTCAGCGCCGACGTCGAGACCCTCGACACGCTCCATTGGCTCGTTGCGCGCCGTCAGCACGATGATCGGCGTGTCGGTTCCTGTTCGCTGCAATGCCGGGATAAAGGTCAATCCCTCGCCGTCGGGCAAGCGGCGGTCCAGGAGGATCGCATCATAAACGTTCTGGTGCGTCAGCTCGATTGCGTCGGCGAGATGCATCGTGTGGTCGGTGACGATGCCATGCTTTTTCAGTGCCACCGACAGCGCATCTGCCAGTTGCCTCTCGTCCTCTATCAGTAGGATTCTCATCACCCTCACCGCTTTTTTGCGCACCTGGTGTTTTCACCACCAAGATTGCAGCAGCATTGCGGAGTTTGAAGCGCAGTCAGCTAATGCTGCTGCAGATGCAGAAACCTGGACTAAGGTGTGCCGAGATTCTTCCGATCCCTCAGATAGCATCCCGGTCGAGGACCAGATCAGCCGGACCGAACCGGTCTTTTGCGGTGAACTGCTGGTGCCAATAGGGGTAGAGAACAGGAGGCCTGCTCACAGCGTCCAGGCGTGCGCGCTCATCGCTGGTCAGAACCAGGCTGGCGGCGGCGATATTGTCCTTGAACTGCGCTTCGGTCCGGCCGCCGATGACCAGCGAGCTAACGGCCGGCCGGCCGAGCAGCCAGGCAAGCGCCACCTGTGCTGCCGACACGCCATGGTTCTTGCCGATATAGGCAAGCACGTCGACGATCCGCCACAGCCGGTCCTCGTCGCGGATCGGCGGTTCTTTCCAGCCGCTGAGCTGACGGGAGGTGGCCTGGTCGCGGTGATATTTGCCGGACAGCAATCCACCGGCAAGCGGGCTCCACACCAGCACGCCAAGCCCCTGATCGACCGAGATCGGCAACAATTCATATTCGGCTTCGCGCGCTTCCAGCGTGTAGTGGATCTGCTGGGTGACGAAGCGCGGCTGGTGCTGGCGATCGCTGATCCCCAGTGCCTTCATCACTTGCCAGCCGGAATAGTTGGAACAGCCGACATAGCGGACCTTGCCCTGGCTGACGAGCGTGTCGAGCGCGGCGATGGTCTCCTCGAGCGGCGTCGTGCCGTCCCATTCGTGCAGGAAATAGATGTCGATGACATCGGTCCTGAGGCGCTTCAGGCTTTTCTCGCACTCGCGGATCAGATGGTAGCGCGACAGCCCTTCGTCGTTGGGGCCATCGCCGATCCGCATGCGCGCCTTGGAGGCGATCAGCACATCGCCCTTGCGTTTGCCGCCGAGCGCTTCGCCGATGATCTCTTCCGAAAGCCCGTTCGAATAGACGTTGGCGGTGTCGATGAGATTGATGCCGGAATCGATGCAGAGGTCGATCATCCGGCGCGCCTCGTCGAGATCGGTCTTTCCGACCGCCGAAAACGCGCCGGCGCCGCCAAAGGTCATGGTGCCCATGGTCAGCGTCGAAACCTTCAGCCCGGAACGGCCGAGAGTGCGGTACTCCATGTCAGATCCTCGCAATTGCGTTGAGAAGGCGGTGCTTCGAAGGCTGCCCGAAGGAGCCTGGCATTTGTAGGACAAGTCGCGCGGCTTGTCGCCCATCCCATGGAGGGCGGATCGATCACATCTTACGGATTTGGGTGACCGGCGCACGAGCCGGCTGCAATAAAACCGTCATTGCCGGCCTGTATGCAAGTCGGCTCAAGGTGTTCGATCTCGGCCGGCAGGCCGGACGCCGACACGGGCGTGCACGCGGAGCAGCATAAATGACCGAAGCAAAACAGAATTCTCCTGCCAGGGATTGGCTGGAAGCGGAGCTAGCCGACACGCTCGACGAAGACTACGAGCTGGAAATGTCGGAACCCGCGCTGTCGCTGGAAATCGCCAAGATCTACAAGAACGCGCATCCGCCCTCGATGGATCGCATGCAGTATTTTCGCGACCTGATCACGCTGCAATCCGAATTGATCAAGCTGCAGTCCTGGGTGGCTTACCACAAGAAGAAGCTGGTGGTGGTTTTCGAGGGCCGCGACTCGGCCGGCAAGGGTGGCGTCATCAAGCGCATCACCCAGCGGCTCAATCCGCGCATCTGCCGCGTCGTAGCACTGCCTGCACCGACCGAGCGCGAGAAATCGCAATGGTATTTCCAGCGCTACGTCCCGCATCTGCCGGCAGGCGGCGAGATCGTGCTGTTCGACCGCTCATGGTACAACCGCTCCGGCGTCGAAAGGGTGATGGGATTTGCCGAACCGGATCAGGTCGAGGAGTTCTTCCGCGACGTGCCGGAGTTCGAGCGCATGCTCGTCCGGTCCGGCGTCACGCTGGTCAAATACTGGTTCTCCATCACCGACGAGGAGCAGCAGATGCGCTTCCAGATGCGCATCCATGATCCGATGAAGCAGTGGAAGCTCTCACCGATGGACCTGCAGTCGCGCGTGCGCTGGGAGCAGTACACCAAGGCCAAGGAAGAGACGTTCGCCCGCACCAACATTCCCGAAGCTCCTTGGTTCATCGTCGAGGGTAACGACAAGAAGCGGGCGCGGCTGAACTGCATCGATCATCTCCTCAAGCAGATGCCTTACGAGGAGGTGCCGCACGATGAGATCACGCTACCCGACCGCGTGTTCAATCCCCAATACGAGCGCCAGGTGCTGCCGCGCGAGCTGTACGTGCCGGAGAAGTATTGATCATCTGGGACTGCTAAAGACCCGGACGGGCGGCATTCCTTCGCGCCCCCCTCTGTCCTGCCGGACATCTCCCCCACGAGGGGGGAGATTGGCAGCGTCGCCGACGGTGCCAATCTTGCAACGCTGATGATTGGCGAAAGCCGGCGCGACATCCGATCTCCCCCCGTGTGGGGGAGATGTCCGGCAGGACAGAGGGGGCGCGAAGGATCGCGGCGCAGAGGGCTGCGCCTCAGTGAGACTACGCGCGCTTGATGATGACGTGCGTGGCATTCGGCGTCGCGACCTGCTCGCTGCACCGGTAGCCGAGCTTGAGCATGTCGATGCCGGCAAAAAGGTTCTCGCCGGAGCCGAGCAGCATCGGCGATATCGCCAGATGCATGTCGTCGATGAGCTTTTCCCTGAGATATTGCCGGACCGTGGCGACACCACCGCCGAGCCGGACATCCTTGCCATCAGCCGCTGCTTTCGCCTTTTCCAGCGCTGAGTGGATACCGTCGGTCACAAAATAGAAGGTCGTGCCGCCCGCCATGACGATGGGATTCCGCGGATGGTGGGTGAGCACGAAGACCGGCACATGGTAGGGTGGATTGTCTCCCCACCAGCCTTTCCAGCTTTCATCCGGCCACTCGCCGCGGATCGGCCCGAACATGTTGCGGCCCATTATCCACGCCCCAACATTTTCGAAGCTGCGCGCCACGAACCCGTCGTCCGTGTCTGTGGTCCCGCGATCGTCGCCAGACATGTTGCGGAAGGTCCGGGTGCCGAACATCCAGTTGTGCAGGGCTTCCCCACCTACGCCCAGCGGCTCTTTCAGGTCCTGGTCGGGACCGGCGCCATAGCCGTCGATTGACAGGGTGAAAGCGTTGACGCGAAGCTTGGACATGAGTACCTCCCTCGAGACCAGTTGTGAAATGCAAGCAGTTGCTTTTAGCCATACTGATTGCATTTTGCAAGCGGTATTTTGAAATCTCCGCCGAGCGATGAGCGGCTTGTTTGGGCCAGCCGCGTCAGGACCGCAGCCAAGACGGGTGGTTGCAGCAGCAGTTGCTTGCGCCGCGATGCCTCGAGGATGCGTTTACGTCATCAAGCATGGCCTGCAATGGAAGGATGCGCTGCAGGCCAGATGAGCGGCCACAAAGGGGCACGCATGGTTCTCGATGCCCTGCCGCCCTGCCAAAGCCCTGATTGCGGATCGCGGTTATGACAGCGCCATTTCGCGAGGCTTTGTGGAACAAAGGCATCGAGCCTTAGCATCCCGTCGAGCCGAAGTCGGAAAGTCCCATATCCCTACGACAGGGCACTCTATCGCCAGCGCCACAAGGTCGAGAACCTCTTCGCCAAGCTCAAAGACCGGCGGCGCATTGCAACCCGATACGACCGATGCGCGCATAACTTCTTCTCGGCGATCTGCATCGCCGCAACCGTCATCTTCTCGCTCTAATCAGAGCGTCCTGAGCCGAGGCTCTAAGCCTTGCCCAGATGCTTTGGCCAGAATTCCTGGTGGACTTCGGCGGCTTCGTCTTCGAGGTTCGTCGGGCCAACCACAGTGACGATGCGCGCGCCGGTCTGCAACACCGCCCGGCTCGGCACGTTCAACCCGATCCCAGCGATCTCGCCCAGCCGCGCTTCGGAGCAAGCAAACACCATACGCCCGATGCCCGACCAGTAAATCGCCCCGGAGCACATCGCGCACGGCTCGGTGCTGGTGTAGAGCGTGCAGTCAGCGAGAAAAGCAGCGTCGTAGTGCTGCGCCGCTAGTTTAACCAGGTTCATCTCGGCGTGGTTCGTCATATCGTGGCCGGTGAAGACGCTGTTCTCGGCGCGCAGGATTACTTCGCCGTCCCTCACCAGCACCGAGCCAAACGGTTCGTCGCCGCGTTCCATTGCGGATTTCGAGAGCGCAATTGCCTCGCGTAAAAACGGCTCGTGGCTTTCCATCAGAGTCTCCCAAAAAGCTAGAGTGGGATGATTGTCTTGAATCGGAGGGATTTCCAAGGGCTGCAGATCAGATTCAGTTAGGCGATCTGCATCGCCGCAACCGTCATCTTCTGGCTATGCGCACGGCCGATTGTTTGATCTCGGCCTTCAACATAGGATGAAGGCTGTCGCGTGTGGTGATGATTGCGAGTGCCTACCCCTTCAGCATCGCCGCCACTTCGGGCGCGAAATAGGTGAGGATCCCGTCGCAGCCGGCACGCTTGAAGGCGAGAAGCGATTCCAGCATCGCCTTGTCGCCGTCGATCCAGCCATTGGCGGCAGCCGCCTTGATCATCGAATATTCGCCAGACACCTGGTAGGCGAAGGTCGGCATCCGGAATTCGTCCTTCAGCCTGCGGATGATGTCGAGATAGGGCAGGCCGGGTTTGACCATCAGCATGTCGGCGCCCTCGGCGAGGTCCTGCTCGGCCTCGCGCACGGCCTCGTCGGAATTGGCGTGATCGAGATAATAGGTCTTCTTGTCGCCCTTGAGCAGGCCGGCGGTGCCGACCGCCTCGCGATAGGGTCCGTAGAAGGCGGAGGCGAATTTCGTCGCGTAGGACATGATCGCCACATCCTGAAAACCATTGGCGTCGAGCGCATCGCGGATGGCGCCGATGCGGCCGTCCATCATGTCGGAAGGCGCAATGATATCGGCGCCGGCCGCCGCCTGGATGACGGCCGCCGCCGTCACCTGTTCCACCGTCTCATCGTTGACGATGATGCCGTCGCGCAAGATGCCGTCATGGCCGTGCGAGGTGAAGGGATCAAGTGCTGCGTCGGTGATGATGCCGATTTCAGGCACCGCGTGCTTGATGGCGCGCGTAGCGCGGTTGATGACGTTTTCCGGATCGAGGATGTGCGAGCCGGTCTGGTCGCGCAGGCCGAGCTCGACATTGGGGAAGGTGGCGATCGCCGGGATGCCGAGCTTTGCCGCGCGCTCTGCTTCTTTGACGGCAAGGTCGAGCGACAGGCGGAAGACGCCGGGCATGGCGGCAATAGGCTCGCGGATATTTTTCCCATCGACGACGAAGATCGGCCAGATCAGGTCGTCGACGGAGAGCCGGTTCTCCTGGACGAGGCGGCGCGACCAGTCGGCCTTGCGCATGCGGCGCAACCGGCGGCTGCCGGTGATCTCGTCGACGCTGCGCGCGCCGGCAGGCTTTGCTGGGGTGAATTTGTTCATCGCCAAAACTCCGGATCGGCGGCTTTTACCACGAGCTTCCGCCGCTGACCAATGCGACGATTGTGCCAGCACCTAAGGGAGGGGTATGTCGAGATTCAGGTCAGACCGAGCCGAAAATGATGGGTTCCGAGAACCGGAACGGAGCGTACGTTTAGGTACGCGAGTACCGGAAGCGCAGGAAACCGCCGTTTGCAGGCCGGCATCACCTGAAACTCGGCATACCTACGGCTGACCGTTGCCGGACAGGACCTGCGCCGCTCCCCGCATGGCGACGCGGAACGCCTCGTCGAAACTGACGCCGCGCATCTGCCAGCTGTAGGTCTTGCCGCCCGTGGCTAGCCGCCAGTCGGCAATCCAGCCCAATTCCTTGTCGCTCCAGACGATCCTGCCGGCAAGCGCCTGGTCGGCGCCGGCCTGTTTGGCGGCCTTGTCCAGAGCCGCCATCTCCGTCGCGTGCAGCGCCTTGTCGTCCAGCCCGGATTCGGAGAGGTGCGACGCCTTGGGAAATACGATCTGCATCGCCAGCGGGTCGGCAGCATTCACGAATGATTCGCGCAGGGGTGCGCCGCGCTCATCGTCTGCGGTCAGCGCGAAATGCCTTGCGCCTCGCTCCGTTGCGAGAAGGACCGCCAGCCGCGGCCGCGCGGAAAGCCACGGCTTGCTGCCGAGCGATGCCAGCACCGGGTCGATCACCTCAGGCCTGTAGAGGCAGGTAAGATCGTGCGGTCGGTCATGCGTGCCTTGCTCGTCGTGGATCGGAATGCCTTCCATCCTGTCGCGGTAGCGGAATTCGGCAACCAAGCTGCCGGCCTTCTCGCGCAGCGCCGCCATTTCAGGCTTTTTCGGCAGTCGCTGATCGCCGGAAACCTTGACCAGAACCGCATCCAGGCAGGCCTTGAAGCCGGTCTGGCGGTTTTCTTCGCCTTGGCCGGTGACGATTGTCTTCGTGCGGTAGAGATCGTCCTTGGCCAATGCAGGACGGGCAGTCGCGCATAACATCAGGCCGATCGCCACAAGGGCAAGACGCAAAAATCCAGGCATGATTCAACGTCCGGTTGGAAAGCCCGTCAACAAGATGATCAATTCTAGCACCGGGCGCCGGCGGCGACCAAGGCGGCGGGATTAGCCGCCGCCATTGACGCACCCATGCGCCACGCTTTAGCACTTCAGTCCCGGCGGCGCGGGGGAGGGATTCTATCGCGATGGATTTTGGCGGCGGCGACGAGATCCGCTTCGAACGATTGGGCAGGGCCGGCGTCGTCACGCTGACGCGGCCGCAGGCGCTCAATGCCGTCACCCATCGCATGGTCAAGGCGCTCGACAAGGCGCTGCGTGCCTGGGAGCGCGATCATGAGATCGATGTCGTCGTCCTCAAGGCCGAGGGAAGGGCGTTTTCGGCCGGCGGCGATATCCTCCACGTCTACGAGGCCGGCCGGGCGGGAAAGCCGCCGGTCGATTTCTTCGCCGACGAATACCGGCTGAACGCCCGCATCGCGCGGTTCAGAAAACCCTATGTCGCGCTGATCGACGGCATCGTCATGGGCGGCGGCGTCGGCGTCTCGTTCCACGGCTCGCAGCGCGTGATGACCGAGAACGCCCAATTCGCCATGCCGGAAGTCGGCATCGGCTTTTTCCCGGATGTCGGCGCCAGTCATCTCCTGCCGGACCTTGGCGGCAGCTTCGGCATGTATCTCGCTCTGACCGGAAACCGCATCCGCTATGGCGATGCTTTGTGGTCGGGCCTGGCGACGCATACGATCAAGGCGGAGGATCAGGCCGGCTTTCTCGATCGGCTGGCGGCGAGCGGCGATCCGGAATCGGTGCTGCGCGGTTTTTTCGTCCCGGCC
>NZ_RZTI01000141.1:0-15388 GCF_003997275.1 Mesorhizobium sp. M6A.T.Ce.TU.002.03.1.1 | reverse complement strand
GCAAAATCGCCTCGGCAAAGGCGTTAGGCACGCGCGCCCGCCTGATCGAGCCGGCCGAGATCAAGCAGAAATTCCCGCTGATCGAAGAAGAGATGGTGCAGGGCGGCCTGTGGGATCCCGATGCCGGTCTCGTCATCCCGCGCTCGCAAACAGTCGCCGGCAAGCTGGTCGACCAGGCGGAAGCCTCCGGCAAGCTCAGATCCTTCGCGAACACACCGGCCAAGTCGCTTATCGTCGAGAATGGGCGCATCAAAGGCGTGGTGACCGATCGCGGCACAATCGAAGCCGACTACGTGATTGTTTGCGCGGGTATCTGGGGCCGGTTGATCGCGGAAATGGTGGGCGAGGACCTGCCGGTGATGCCGATCGATCATCCGCTCACCTTCTTCGGGCCGTATACCGAGTTCGCCGGCACCGGCAAGGAGATCGGCTGGCCGCTGCTGCGCGACCAGGGCAATTCGGCTTACATGCGAGACACCGGCGATCCCAAGACCGCCGAAGGTGGGCAGATCGAGTGGGGCTATTACGAAGAGACCAATCCGCGCCTTTGCCATCCGCGCGACCTTCTGGAGAAGAACCAGGCCCGTCTTTCGCCCTCGCAGCGCGACCTCGACATGGAACAGATCCTGGCGCCGCTCGAGCGCGCCATGGAACTGACGCCGATCCTGGGCGAACTGGGCTACAATGAGAGCCATTCCTTCAACGGGCTTCTGCAGGTGACGGCAGACGGCGGCCCCTCTATGGGCGAGAGCCAGAAGGTGCGCGGCCTCTGGTATGCCGTCGCGATCTGGGTCAAGGACGGCCCCGGCATGGGCAAGCTCATCGCCGACTGGATGACCGACGGCCGGACGTCGATCGACCACCACGCCATCGACTATGCGCGCTTCTATCCGCACCAGACGAAAGAGCAGTTCATCTGGGACCGCTGCACCGAAACGGCGATGAAGGTCTACAATCCGGCGGTCCATCCGCGCGAGCCCTTCTCTAAGGCTCGCGACGTGCGCCGCTCGCCCTTCTGGGCGCGCGAGAAGGAACTCGGCGGCTATTTCATGGAACTGGGCGGCTGGGAGCGCGCCCATGGCTATGCCGCCAACGAGCACCTGCTCGAGAAATACGGCAACCGGGTGCCAGTCCGTGAAAACGAGTGGGACAACCGCCATTTCTGGCGCGTCTCAAATGCCGAGCATCTCGCCATGAGCGAGGATTGCGGCATCGTCAACCTATCGCATTTCGCGATGTACGACGTGGAAGGCCCGGATCACGTCGCGCTGATGGAGTGGCTATGCGCGGCCAAGATCGGCGGCGATACCAACATCGGCAAGGGCATCTATACCCATTTCCTCGACGACGAGGGCATGGTGCGCGCCGACCTGACCGTCATCCGCATGGCCGACCGCTGCCGCGTCATCGACGGCGCCGATGCCGGTCCGCGCGACTTCCAGTACATGCGGCGGACGGCAAAAGACAAAGGCTTCGATGTCACCGTCACGGACGTGACTGAAAAATACGTGACCATCGGCATCTGGGGTCCGAACGCGCGGTCGACCTTGCAGAAGGTCGTCGAGAACCCGGACGGGCTGACGCCGGAGAATTTTGCCTTCGCAGCGATCAAGCCTGTCAGGATTGCCGGAAAGGACGTGACCGCTTTCCGCATCTCCTATGTCGGCGAGCAGGGCTGGGAACTGCATATGCGATACGAGGACGGCCTGGCCGTCTGGGACGCGTTGCGTTCGACCGGCGTGATGGCTTTTGGCGTCGAGACCTATGCCAACAGCCGCCGCATGGAGAAGAGCCTGCGCCTGCAGAACGCGGATCTTCTGACCGAGTACAATCTGCTGGAGGCCGATCTTGCCCGCCCGAAGGTCAAGGAGGCCGATTTCAGCGGCAAGGCAAAGCATCTGGAATATCGCGCCCGAGCGCATCAGCCGGCCATGCTTTGCACACTCGTCATGACGGACAATGTCGATCCCAAGGGGGTTGCCCGCTATCCGGTCGGCACGATGCCGGTGATGGACCCGGAAACGGGCGAGACGCTGGTCGACGAACTCGGCCGCCGGTCCTTCACGACCTCGATCGCCTATGGTCCGACCATCGGCAAGAACATTGCGCTCGCCTATCTGCCCTGGGCGTATTGCCAGGAGGGCCGCAAGCTGAATGTTGAGTATTTCGGCGAGACATACCCGGTCGAGGTGGCCGCTGTCGGCTACAAGCCGCTCTACGATCCGGAGAATCTCAATCCGCGCAGCTGAGCGATGATGACTTGCCGGGCCGCTACAATGGGGTGGCCTCGCAAAAACGTGAACGCAAGAGCCCAGCCCAGCGCTGGGCTTTTCGCTTTGTGACGCGACGATTCTCGCTTACCTTGCGGCATGTCTGCTTTTCCCCGCGCAAGACATCTCCTCTCTGCTGCCGCTGCGCTGACGCTTGGGCTGGCGCCAGAATCCCGCGCCGCCGAGCCGGTCGACGTCGAGCTGGTTCTTGCCGTTGACGTTTCGCTTTCGATGTCGCCAGCCGAGCTCGAAATCCAGCGTCGCGGCTATGTGGCGGCCCTGACGCACGACACGGTGCTGCAGGCGATAGCCGATGGCGCCTATGGCAAGATCGCCGTCACCTATGTCGAATGGGCCGGCACGACCTGGCAGCATGTCATCGTGCCGTGGACGGTGATCGCCAATCGTGCCGACGCCGAGCGGGTGGTCGAGCAGCTCTCCGCCCATGCGCCCAACAGCGCCCGGCGCACCTCGATTTCCGGTGCCCTGCAGTTCGGCAGCGATCTCTTCGCCGAAAGCGGCTTTCGGGGCGTCAAGCGCGTCATCGACATTTCAGGCGACGGCCCCAACAATCAAGGTGCTCCCGTCGACGTGGTTCGTGACGGGTTGGTCAAGCAAGGCATCACCATCAATGGCCTGCCGCTGATGACCCGAAGCGGCTTCACCAGCGTCTACGACGTCAACTATCTCGACCGCTACTACACCGACTGCGTCATCGGTGGGCCCGGCGCGTTCATGATTCCGGTCAATGAGTGGACGCAGTTTCCCGAAGCGATCCGCCGCAAGCTGGTGCTCGAGCTTGCCGGGCCTGCGTCCCCACAGTGGGCGGCGGACGAAGCGGCACATTCGCCGGTGGTGCTGGCGCAAGACAAGCCGGCCACCGACTGCCAGGTCGGCGAAAAAATGTGGCGCGACCGAAGCTGGATGTACGACAGCCGCTAGATTTCAAGCGCTCCCCGCCAGAGGCTACGCGTGCAAGATGTTGGCTGTTTACGCGGCCAGCAACTGCTTGCGATCGACGCGCTCCTGCTGCGGCGAGCGCGCATAGAGCTCGCGGTAGCATTTGGAGAAATGCGAGGCAGAGACAAAGCCGCAAGCGACCGCCACCTCGACCACCGGCATCGATGACTGGATCAGCAAGTGCCGGGCCCGATCGAGCCGGATTTCCAGATAGTAGCGGGCAGGGGATCTGCCCATCTCGGTGCGGAACAGGCGCTCGATCTGCCGGCGCGACAGGTCGACATGATCGGCGATCTCGATCAGCGACAGCGGCTCGGACAGGTTTGCTTCCATCAATTCGATGATGGTCAGCACTTTGGAGTTCTGCACGCCAAGGCGCGCGCGCAAAGGCAGGCGCTGACGATCGGTCGGGCTGCGCACGCGGTCAGTCAACACTTGCTCGCACACCCGGTTGACGAGATTGTCGTCGAAATCGTCGCCGATCAGCTTCAGCATCATGTCGAGCGCCGCAGTGCCGCCGGCGCAGGTGTAGATGTTCTGGTCGATCTCGAAGAGGTCGGCAAAGACATTGGCCTTGGGGAATGCCTCGGAAAATCCCGGCAGGTTCTCCCAATGAATGGCGCAGCGCTTGTTGGACAACAGGCCGGCGGCGGCCAATATATGTGCGCCGGTGCATAGGCCGCCGAGGGCGACGCCGCGGTTGTATTCCTCGCGCAGCCAGGCGAAGGCCGATTTGTTCTGGTAACGCTCGACATTGATGCCGCTGCAGACCACCGCCATGTTGGGCCGTTCGGGGCCAGACATCTTCTTGCGCTCGTCCTCCAGCGAGGTGTTGACGGCGCATTCGACGCCGTTCGAGGCGCGCACCGGCTTGCCGTCGATGCTGGCGAGCCGCCAGCGATAGGCCTCGTAGCCGAGCATCCGGTTGGCCGAACGCAACGGGTCGAGCGCCGTCGCAAAAGCGATCATGGTGAAATCGGGGACCAGGAAGAACACAAACGATCGCTTGATCGGATGATTTACGACGTTCACAGGGTAGCCCTCACGCTGCAATGGCGCGAACAGGATGTCGCGATCAGCATAGCGACATCAGGAAAAACCTTTCCTGTCAATTGGCTAGGCGGCAACGGAAAGACTTTATTTGCGACATGGGTCGCAAATGGGCAATCGTTATACGGTGACGGATCCAACATGCTGCCGGATTGAGCACATATGCCGGATGTGGTCGGCGCACGACAAAACGCCGCCTCGGCAGGACCGAAGCGGCGCTCTGATCAATTTCGAAGCAGCAGAAAGAAGCGCTGCTCGCAAGCTTGTCAGATCAGGCGACGAAACCAAGACGCGCGGCGGCCATGGCGCCGGTCTGGCCGGGCATGGTGTTGGCAAGGCGCTGGCGCTCGAGCGCGGTCGTCAGGTTCATTTCACGGCGAGCGAAAAGGCGGGCAAAAAGCTTCATGATCATCTCCATTCGGTTGCTCAGACGGGTCGCCTTCGCTTGATGGAGTGGGGCAGCTCGTTTGCTGGCGCTGATATAGGCTTACGTGAGGGGAAACTAAATCGCAAAAGCGAAGCACTTGATATGAAAAGCGACACGGAATGCGACATATTTGGGCATTCCGCCTAAGATTTATGATCACTTACAAGGCGTTAGTTCGAAATGTCGGCTGCTATGCAGCCCCTTCATATACGCCATGCAGCGGCGACATGGCTCGGAAGGTCATTTGACCACAAATAAAAAGGCCTGCCGGGCAGCGTCTGCGCGGCAGGCCTTCAGCTTTGAATACACACGATCTATTTTGCTCCACCAGCCCAGGATCCGACGCCGTAGCGAGTGGTGGTCTTGGTGTCTGCGGCTTCGGGCCAGCCGATATCCTTCTGCAGTTCGATCGGCAGAGAGCGGATGGCGCGTTCGGTCTGATAGCGGGCGCGGGCCGCGCTGAATTCGGTCGCGATGCGGCCGATGGATGACAGGATGGACATTTCATTCTCCTTTGCGTTGGGCCGGAAGTTTGCCCCGTATGAGAGCTACTTCAGGTTTGTTTCAGCTTCATTTCGTGTCGATTGCAGATCAATGTCACAGTCGTTTCAAGGCGGCCTCGGTACGTCTGCCTTCGATGGAGTTGACTATCCTCCCAAAGTGATGTTCAATCAAACGAAATGGAATGATGGTTTGAATCAGAAAAATTGAAGGTCGATCCCGATGAACGCCCCACTCAATCATCCGTTGCCGCTGCTTGATCTCGACGTTTTGCGCACTTTCGTGGCGATCGCCGAGACCGGCAGTTTCACCACCGCGGCCAATGCCGTCTTCCGCACGCCGTCGGCTGTTTCCATGCAGATCAAGAAGCTTGAGGATATTCTTGGTCGCTCCGTGTTCGCGCGCGACGCGCGCTCGGTGACGCTGACCACCGATGGCGAGATGCTGCTCGGCTACGCCCGCCGGCTGTTGTCGATCAACCGCGAGGTGGTGTCGAAGTTCATCATCCCCGATATTGTCGGGGTGGTGCGGCTCGGCTCGCCGGACGATTATGGCGAGCGCGTGCTGCCGCATGTGCTGAAGCTGTTTGCGCAGTCGCATCCCTCGATCGCGGTTGACGTCACCATCGACCAGAGCATCAATCTGCGCCGGCGCATGGACGACCGGGCGCTCGACATCACGCTACTCACCAATTCGTACAAGACCAGCGCGCTCGGCGCCGAGGTGCTGCTCACCGAACCGATCGTCTGGGCCGGCGCCAAGGGCGGCTGCGCGCATCTGCGCGAGCCATTGCCGGTGTCATTGTGGGAAGAGGGCTGCGCCTGGCGGGCCGGGGCACTCGAAGCGCTCGGCCGTGAGGGCCGCAACTATCGCGTCGCCTATATGAGCGCGCATACGGCCGGCCAGCGCGCCGCGATCATGTCCGACCTCGCGGTGGCGCCGCTGCCGAAATCGTTCCTCGGCAGCGAGATGGTTGAGCTTTGCCCGAAGGACGGCATGCCGGATATCGGCACCTACAATCTCGCCATGGTCGTGGCGCCGGACGCCAGCGCGCCGGTGAAGGCGGTTGCCGACCACATCCGTGCGACCTTCGAAGTGTTCAGGGAAACCGGCAAGTTCTGACTTAGAGCGCTTTGCGTTTTGGTGGAACCAAAACCGCGCTCCAAGTCTTTGTTTTAACGCATTTTGTCGGACGCCAAACGAAGACGTTTGGCTGCAAAATGCTCTAGCTACGACCTCAACGGCGCAGCCAGGTCGTGAGCGGGGTCGCTACGACCTGTCCTTTGCAGTGCCAATTCGCCGGCTTTGGCGTGATAGCTTTCGGTGTCGCTGGTCAGGAACGTCACGATGCTGTCCCGCGCGCGCCGCGCTTCTGGCATGTCGATCAGTGGCCAGACATGGAACATGCCTTGCTCGTGCACGACCTCTATCTCGACACCGGCGGCACGGGCCTTTTGCGCGAAGATCAGATTGTCGGGGGTTAGCATATCGCGTGAACCGGTCAGAAGCAGCGTTTTCGGCAACACCGAGAGGTCACCGTAAAGCGGGCTGATGCGCCAGTCACTGGGATTTATGCCGGCACTGTAGAGCCGGACTGCCTCCAGCCCGCCCGGAATTCCCAGCCATGGATCGTAGCGTTCCGCCTCGAACACTTCGGGGTTGGCGAGCGACAAGTCGAGGCCGGGCGAAATCAGCACATGGCGCGACGGTAAGGGCTGGGCGTCTTCCGCGGCCATCATGGTCAGCACCACGGCCATGTTGCCGCCGGCGGAATCGCCCATGAAGACGATATCCTGCGCTTCCGTTTCGTCGAGCAGCTGACGGTAGACCTCGCCGACCATGCCGAACATGGCGTGGAAATCGTGTTCGGGAGCAATGGGATAGATCGGCACGGTAATGCCGAAGCCCAGCCGGTCGGCCATATCGGCGATCAGCCCCCAATGATAGGACGTGATTTGAAAGACATAGGCGCCGCCATGCAGGTAGAGAATCCGCTTTCGCACACCGGCCTTCGGCGCGATCTCGTAGACGGGAAAGCCGTCCACGCTGCGCGTCGTGATCTCGAAACGCGATCGCAGCGGTGCGGGCGGCTGATGATTCTCCGTCTTGCGCGCATACGCGATCCAGCGCTGCAGGTTTTCCGGGCTGGAAAAGGCCTGCTTGCGGCTATGCCTGAGCACGAAGGACACGACGTGGCTTTTGAGACTTGGCATGCGGACACACGGACTTCGGCTGAGCCGACTAAGAGAACCCCTCGCTATCGAAGATCGTGCCTTCGCCCAAAATGTCAAGATTTGCGCAGTCTTAACACGGCGGTGTGATCTGGCTGGCAATCAAGGCCAGCGTCCAGTCTGGCTCGCTGCAATGCTCAGCGCCGGGGCAGCCGTGCGGCGCGCAGTCGACGGTCGCTTGCCGCCGGAGCCGCATGACGGCTCCGGCGCTTGGCCAGCAGCTTGCATTTGTCGGCGAAGGTCATCAGCGCGCCGAACCCAGGAGCAGAGCCGAGAAGGTGACCTGCGGGTCTTCGCGCGGCGACACGGGCCAGCCGATGTCCCTCTGAATTTCGGGCGGCAGGCTGTTCAGCGCCCGGACGGACCTGTTTCTTTTGTGTGCATTCCTGATGGCCATACCATAGCGGCCGAGGCTTTCGAACATCGACATCTTCATCTCCTTTGGAGTGCTGCGGCGGCCGAAAGTTATTTCCTGCCTGCCGTTCGATGCCGGTTAAATGCGCCGCACATGTATCTGGTGGATTACACGAAAACAGCGCCTTGTTTCAGTTTGGGCTGATCCGGAAACATTTGCATGCAAACGAGAATGAGGGCGAAACGCAGCTTTCGCCGGCGGGACGTTACCCCCGGCCGCGCCGCGCCGCGTGGCCTTCGCGCGAACGCCGCCGCGGGGCGGCATCGCCGGCAATGCCGTCCTCGCTGACCGTCTTGCGCGGCGGCAGCTTCACCGCCGCCGACAGTTTCGGGAACGGGTCGACCTTGTTCGGCAGCGCCATGGCGTAGACGAAATGTTCCTGGAATTTCGGCTCCAGCGCGGTCTCGATCTTCTCGATCTGGCTCACTGTTTCCTCGATCTCGCGGCGATAGCCGCGATTGAGCAGCGCCATGCGCGCACCGGCGCCGGCGGCGTTGCCGACGGCCGAGACCTTGTCGAGATCGCAATCGGGGATCAGTCCCAGCACCATGGCGTATTTCGGATCGATGAAGGAGCCGAAGGCGCCGGCGAAATGGATGCGGTCGACATGATCGGTGTGCTGCTTTTCCATCAACAGCTTGGTGCCGGCATAAAGCGCGGCCTTGGCGAGCTGGATGGCGCGCACGTCGGTCTGGGTGATGGTGATCCTCGGCTCGCCTTCCTTCAGCACATAGGAGAAGGTGCGGCCACTGGCAGTGACGCGCGGCGAGCGGGCGGAGAGGCTGCCGTCGACGACACCGTCCTCTGAGATGATGCCGCCCAGATACATCTCGGCGACCACCTCGATGATGCCGGAGCCGCATATGCCGGTGACGCCGGTCGCCTGCACGCTGTCGAGGAAGCCGGGCTCGTCGGACCACAGTTCCGAGCCGATGACGCGGTATTTCGGCTCCAGCGTGTCGGGATCGATGCGGACGCGCTCGATGGCGCCGGGCGCCGCGCGTTGGCCGCCGGAGATTTCCGCCCCCTCAAAGGCCGGGCCGGTGGGCGAGGAGGCCGCCACGACCCGCTGACGATTGCCGAGCACGATCTCGGCATTTGTGCCGACGTCGACGATCAGCATCATCTCATCCTGCCGGTGCGGACCCTCCGACAGCGTCACCGCAGCCGCGTCGGCGCCGACATGGCCGGCGATGCAAGGCAGCATATAGAGCCTGGCGCCCTGATTGAGCTTCAGGCCGATATCCGACGCCTTGATGTGCACGGCGCCCGAGACGGCCAGCGCGAAGGGCGCGCCGCCGAGTTCGGTCGGGTCGATGCCGAGGAACAGGTGATGCATGATCGGATTGCCGACGAACACGGAATCCAGGATGTCGTTGCGCTGGACGTTGCCTTCCGCGCAGACCTTGTCGACGAGACCCGAGATCGCCTCGCGCACCGCAACCGTCATGCCTTCGCGGCCGTCCGGGTTCATCATCACATAGGAGACGCGGCTCATCAGATCCTCGCCGAAGCGAATCTGCGGGTTCGACGTGCCCGACGAGGCAGCGACGCGGCCCGACAGCAGCGACACCAGATGCATGGCGATGGTGGTCGAGCCGATATCGCAGGCAAGCCCGTAGGCCTCGTTCTTGAGACCGGGCCACAAAGAGATGACCCGCGCGGTCTCGCTGTCGGCATCCTTGTGGATCGCGGCGGTCGCGGTCCAGTTGCCCTTGCGCAAGATGCCTTGCACCTGCGGCAACAGATGGAAGTCGAAATCGAGGCTCTTGAGCCCCCAGTCCTTCATCAGCGCGATCTTCAGGCGATCGAGATCGCCTGATGGATTGTGCATGTCGGGCTCTTCGATCTCGACATAGCACATATGGATTGCCGAATCGCGGGCGATGACCCTGGTGTCGGCGTCTTTGCGGATGGTCTGCGCGTTGATGACCGTGTCCTGTGGCACGTCGACGACGAGATCGCCGAGGATCTGCGCCGAGCAGGACAGGCGTCGCCGTTCGGGAAGGCCGCGCACGCGTTCGTAGCGCTCTTCCTTGGCGCCCTTGGGCGAGATGTGGTCATTGGAAGAGACGATCTTGTGCTTGGCGAAGTTGCCTTCCTGCACCTCGACCTGACAGCGCCCGCAAGTGGCGCGTCCGCCGCACACGCTCTCGACATAGACGCCGAGTTGGCGCGCGGCATCGAGCACCGGCGTGCCGACCGGAAACCGCCCGCGCTTGCCGGACGGCATGAACAGCACGAGCGGGTCGGTGATGTTGGCAGGAGAGTTCACGATTGCGCGCTTATCCTCGGGCCATACGGGCTTCACGGCCACCGCGCCGGCGGCCGCCGTTGCCATTGCTTTCGCCCGGCGCGTTGACTTGCGTCGGCGCTGCGACCGCCTGGCCGCCTTCGGCCGGCTTGTAGTCCTTGTAGGTCCTGATCCAGTTGGTGCAGTTCTCGTCGGTGCCGTTCAGCACGTTGGCGCCGCGTACCGCTTCCATCTCCTGCGGTCGCACCGGATTCATGATCGCCGAGGTCATGCCGGCGCCGATCACCATCGGGATGAAGGCGGCGTTGATGCCGTGGCGGTGCGGCAGGCCGAACGAGATGTTGGAGAGGCCGCAGGTGGTGTTGACCTTGAGCTCCTCGCGCAGCCGGCGCAGGAGGGCAAAGACCTGGCGGCCGGCATCGCCCAACGCGCCGATCGGCATGACCAGCGGGTCGACGACAACATCGTGCGCCGGAATGCCGAAATCGGCGCAGCGCTCGACGATCTTCTTGGCGACGGCGAAGCGCACGTCCGGATCCATCGAAATGCCGGTCTCGTCGTTGGAGATGGCGACCACCGGAACGTTGTATTTCTTGACCAGCGGCAAGATGGCTTCGAGCTTTTCTTCCTCGCCGGTGACGGAGTTGACCAGCGGCCGGCCCTTGGCGACCCTGAGCGCCGCCTCGATCGCGGCGGTCACCGAACTGTCGATCGACAGCGGCAGGTCGACCAGTCCCTGCACGATCTCCAGCGTCTGCACCAGCAGGCCGGGTTCGGTCTCGTTCGGATTGACAGAGGTCACGCCTGCATTGACGTCGAGCATGGTCGCGCCGCAGGCGGCCTGTTCCAGCGCGTCCCTGATGACAGTGTCGAAATTGCCCGCGATCATCTCGGCGGCGAGCTTCTTGCGCCCGGTCGGATTGATGCGTTCGCCGATCACGCAGAAGGGCTGGTCGAAGCCGATGATGATTTCTCGTGTCGCCGAGGCGACGATCGTCCGGGTCATGAAATCTCTCCGTCGTGATATAAAGACTTCTTTATATCGTTTCTGATCTCGATCAAGCGAATGGTGACCGTCCGCGCCATCAATGCGCGGTCTTGACCATGTCGACCTGCGTTTCGGTGATCTCGTCGTGCAATATGTGGTCTAGACGGTCGGCGACGAGCTGGTCGTCGCGGCGGATTTCGCGTTTCCAGGGCTGGCGGCCCTTCAGCACGCCCGATTCATCGACAATCTCGGCGACATATTCCTCCTGGCGATAGGCCATCACATGGACGCCGGAAACGCCGGGGATTTCCTTCACCTCGTTGATGATGTCGATGCAGAGCTGCTTGCCTTCCTTCTTCTGATCCTGGGCGCCTTCCAGTCGCTTGACGATCTGATCGGGGATATGAATGCCCGGCACGTTGGAGCGGATCCATTTGGCGGTCTTGGCCGAGGCCAGCGGTCCGACCCCGCACAGGATGAAGCATTTTTCCGTAAAACCGAGGTCCCGGATCTGCTGCATGTAGGTGCGGAACATCGGCACGTCGAAACAGTATTGGCTTTGCACGAATTGGGCACCGGCGGCGATCTTCTTGCCTAGCCGGTAGGGTCGGAAATCGATCGGCGGCGCGAACGGGTTGATCGCCGCGCCGAGGAAAAGCTGCGGCGGCGTCGTCAGCTTGCGGCCGGACAGGAATTTGCCGTTGTCGCGCATGATGCGGCAGGTTTCCAGCAATGACATGCAGTCGAGATCGAACACCGGCTTGGCGCCGGGCTGGTCGCCGGCCTGGACCCCGTCGCCTGTCAGGCACAGCATGTTGGCGACGCCCATCGCCGCCCCGCCCAGCACGTCGCCCTGGATGGCGATACGGTTACGGTCGCGGCAGGCGATCTGCATGATCGGGGCATAGCCCATGCGGGTCAGCAGCGCACAGATGCCGACCGACGACATGTGGCAGTTGGCGCCCGACGCGTCGACGGCGTTGATGGCGTCGACCCAGCCGTCGAAGATTTTGGCGCGGTTGTAGACATCTTCCGGATCGGCGCTGTCGGGCGGGTTGAGCTCGGTGGTCACCGCGAACTCACCGCGCCTCAGGACGCGCTCCAAGCGTCCGCGCGACGTGTGGCCGGGCAGGGGCTCAAGCGGCAGATGAATGCCGGCCGGGTTCTCGTCGCGCTGGCGGCCGATCATGTCGGTGCCCCGGTCTTCGGAGCGTTACGGGCGGCTTCGCGCGCGGCTGCGGCCTGCGCGGTCACCCGCAGCCATGCCGAGGTCTCGCGCAGCGACTGGTCGACCGGCTTCTGCACGTCGAGGATCTTGTCGCCATGCTTCATGTTGCGTGAGCCTTCCCAGGCCTTGACCCAGACGCAGGGCATATCAGGCTCGACCTCGCAATTGCCGTTGGCACGCACGCCGCCGCAAGGGCCGTTGCGCAATTGCTTGGGGCAATTCATCGGGCACGACATGCCAGTGGAGGAAAGGATGCACTGGCCGCACATGCGGCAATCGAACATAAAACCCTTGACGCGTTTTTCGACGAATTTGATCGGGGCTTCGACGCGGCCGTAACCGATGCCCTTCCACAGCGGGTGGAGAGTCAAGAACATGTCGGCGAACCTGGCGTAGAACCATTCGAGCAATCGCGAATGCCGCACGGACCACAGCCTGACCGCGAACGAGCGCTGCACGCGCCGCTGCGGCGACACGTCGGCCGGCTTGTAGTCGGATTTCGGCGCCGCCTTCTTGACCAAAGTGGCCTGGGTAACCGCCGGGGTTGGTTCAGGCATCTTCTTTTCCGCCCGCCTTGACCAGAGCGACCAGCCGCTCGCGGTCGTATTTCGCGTCGATATCCTGAAAGGCTTTTTCAGCCTCGCCTTCAAGATCGTCGCTGACCGGCACGGGGTCGGCCTTGCGCCATTCGGCCAGGTAGTCGTCGGTACCGCCGGCGCCGGTGCGCATCGCACACATGTCGATCGCCTCGGTGAAGCGCAGCGGCAGTTCGCGCTTGGCGTTCTGCCGGCCCTTCTTGACGATGACCTGCGCGGGGATGTCGCGCCAGTAGACGACGATCAGATCGGCCATGAATTTCTTACTCCTCGTGTTCCGAGCATTGCCGGAAGCGCTGTTGGGCTGCTTGTTATGGGACGACGCGCGCGCATTCAAAAGCGACGCAATCGCAGGGCGCAAAAGGAAAGGTGGAAATTTTCGATGCTTGGCTTGGTTTGGATCAGCCGCCGCGACGATCGAAGCTGCCGACGAGCTTCCTGTGGAAGCGAACGTAGCCTCGCTCGGTCGTGCGCAGATGCTCGGCGACGATCTGGTGGAAGCGCGGCAGGCGGTGAAAGGGAACGGCCGGATAACAGTGATGCTCTGAATGGTAAGGCATGTTCCACGCCACGAAGCGCACAAGCCTTGTGGTAAAGGTGGTGCGGGTGTTTTCGAGCATGTTGGCGACATGCGGGCACAGTGCGTGCTCGGCCAGCAGATAGGCCCGCAAAAAGGGTTGGCCGACGAGCACCGGCACAATCCAGACCCACAGCAGCAGCGCCGACTGCGCGACCAGCGAGGCCACCAGCAGCACCGCATAGGCGATCAGGAACCAACGTGCTTCCGAAATCACCTTGTCGCGGCCCTTTTCCGGCACGAAGCCGTCGCGGTTGCGGCCGGCGGCGTTGACGACAGTCACGCGCGCCATGCCGATCCAATAGGGGAGGCCGGAGAGATAGCGCAAATACTGGGCGATGGTCTCCGGTTTCGGGCTCATGAGTTCGGGATCATTGTCCGGATCGTGCGTGTGTCGGTGGTGCGCGAAATGGAAATAACGGAACCAGACCGGCGGCAGCAGGATCAGGAAGCCGGTCACGGTGGCGATGGCGCGATTGAGCCACGCTGTCCTGAAAGCGGTTTCGTGGATGGTCTCGTGCAACAGCGTGAAGAAGAAGACGATCAGGATCCCCTGCGGCAGCATGATAATGGGCCAGAATGGGATGCGGGCGGTGATCATCGCGCCCAGCACGACAACCAGTCCGCCATGGACAGCCAGCCGGACAATGCCGGGCCTATCCAGCTTGGCGGTGAGGTCGCGACGATCCTCGACCGACAGACCGGCGATAATGGTGCGGTGGTCGATTTCGCTCATGCCTGCAAGCTTATCGCCGAGGCGCTGTCCGGTAAATCGGCGCTCCTTACCAGACGCCGGTTTTTACGCCGGTCCAGAGGTAGAACCAGATCGTCGGATGATACCATTGTTTGGAAGGCAGGCCGGGATCTGAGGTGGCAAGCTTGTCGGCCAGCGCATCCCTGACCGCCTCGACGCAGATGTCGCGTGAGAATGCCGCCTGCCGCAGCGCATAGCTTGAAATCGTATCGCCTGCCTCAGGCTTGCCGCGCACCTGCCGCAGCACGCCGCCGGTGTCGACGCCGGCGTCGACCAAATGCACGGTGGTGCCGAAGTTCTCCGCATCGCCGGAGGCCAACGCCCAGTAGCCGCCATTCATGCCGCGATACTTCGGAGCGATGCCGGCATGGTAATTGAGGACCGGGCAAGGAATTCTGGCAAGTGTCTGCCTCGACAGCAGGCGGCAGCCAGCGAGCAGCACGACGCCGGGCTGGATTTCCCTGATCGCCTGCAGGCACTCCGGCGCATTGGCTGAGGGAACGTGGATGATCGCTTGTCCGGGCTTTGATTCCGTCTGCAGCTTCTGTTCGGCGATGATGCGGGCTGCATGCCCGGCGAAAAACCGCTTGCCGAGCCGCGTCAGCACCATTGTGCCGAGCTGCCCGATGGCCTGTAGCCAGCCTTGGCGCCGGGCGCGCCCGAGCAGCAATTGCTTTTTGGATTCAGGGCTTTCGAGGATGACGCTCACCGGCCCGAGTCGGTCAGAGATGGCGTTGACGATGGCCCAGATATGCGGACCGCCTTCGGTGACGACGACGATCGGCCGCGGATTTGATTTCAACGGTTCCATGTTTGTGCCGCCCCGAAAAGACCTGCTCTCAGCGGGCGAGATGCTAGGCCGGCCGGGTTAATCCTTGGTGATCGGAACCAGGGCCGCAGGCTCAGCGCTTGAATTCAAGGATGTCGAGCTTCGATTCGTGATAGGGCGCCGGGAACTCGATGCGCCATTCGTTGACGCTGTTGCGAAAGGCGTAGCCGACCTGATCGCTTTGTGGGCCGCTGCCATAGGGTTTCGCGGGATCGTTGTTGACGGAGAAGGAGCCGAGATAGATCGAGCGCTTTTCGCCGTCGTCGAAGAAACGGCCCTTGGTGCGCTGCGAGCCGGTGATTTTTTCC
>NZ_RZTI01000140.1:0-15405 GCF_003997275.1 Mesorhizobium sp. M6A.T.Ce.TU.002.03.1.1 | reverse complement strand
GTCGTATAGCATCTCCTCATCTGGGCAAGCGTCGATCCAGCCAACAAAAGCCTTCGCAGCTTCCCGCCCGTGAGCGGCCGCAAGGCCGATGGCAACGTGGGCGGCGATCTGATTGATCTGATCACGATCCATCTTGCCGCCCTGCGCAACGCATTGGTCGGACCCCAGCCGGCGCAGCCGAACGAATGCCGTGCGAATGCCGATTGCCGCCTCCGTCTCGGCAAAGCCCATTCCGTCGGCTCGACACTGGCGGCGGAACTTGAGCGCAGCATCTTCAGCGGTTTCCGGAATAAGGCCGATCACCGCCACAATGGCGATCACTGCGAGCACGATCATCGGGCCAAATGTGAGCATGGATGGTCCCCTGGTTCAGTTCTCGGGACAGTGTAGGGCCGCACCTCGGCCTCGTCAACAAGTAACACTTTGAAAAGGAAAGAGAAAATGGCGCAACTATTCCCCTCTCTAGGGGCTGAGCGGATCAAAAGGCGCCAGCTTTTTTGCCGCCAAGACCGGGTAGTAGGGGGTCGAGTTAATTTTTGCGAACTCGAGGATCCCGGACCGGCTGCTGAGCCATTTTCGCGAGACTCCAGGGAAAGAACTTTTATGCTGCCGTGGGTCTCATCACTGGCGAATGCATCTCCTTCCTTATGAGATCGGCAGTATGTTTCCAGGGGGACAGGGCTAAAGATAGCGGTTTGGCGAGACCTAAATCAGTGATGATAATCTGAAACTTGGTACCCATTGGGAATGGCGGGAGACGACCTCATTGCGGCTGTTCAGTTGGGAGCGTCGCATGACGCGATCTGCATCGGTGCCCTTCATTGTCCGCGTTGCGAATCTCAGCAATGCGCCTCCATACCGGCCGTTGGAGTCAGCCGGTGTAACACCTAAAAGCGGACTTGCAATTCGGAACGCTGAATGTCGTGAGTTGGACCCAAACGCGACCTTCGTGAGACGCCGAACGAAGAGCTGTTTTGCGCCGCATGTCGGCCGCTGAACTCGGCGCTGCCACGCCTGAAAGCGGACATCACCGGGGGAGGTCGCGGTTGCGCCAGGACGATGCTTCCGAAAACCTGTGGGCATCGCGTGATCACACCAGCCGCTCGCGGGTGTACGCCTTCAGGAGGTCGCCGGATCCCAATCCGGTAGCGACCTGTAGCGATCAATGGCCGGCAGAGTTCCGACCCGCTGGCGCAACCGAGCCATCGTGGCGGCCTTGATCAGCATCGCACGATACTGCCGCAAGGCGAGGCGGTAGCGTCCGCGCCGGATGCTATCGAGAGCAGGGACGATATGCTGGGTCATCAGGTGACGGTATACGCGTTCCTTATCAGGCCGAACTCGAAGCGCTGCGACAATCTCAGGGGAAACATCATAGTACAGTTCAACGAGCGCCCGTGCAGCCGGATCACGGGCCATGTATCCATCGCGGAAACGCCGCAGTTCCTCCAGAAGTTGATGATCATCCGGCAGCCCGTGAACCTCGCACGCCGCCGTGGTGATAAAGCACCCTCCACTCCCACCGATCGCACCGCCAATGATCGAACCGACGACAGTACCGACCGGTCCGAACACGCTGCCGATCGCACCCCCGATGAACGCGCCCGTCAAGCCGCGAGCCGGGTCGCGGGCAATGCCCCTCATTGTTGCAGTGCCAAAAGCCCACAAACCCCTAACGGTGCCTGCAACGAAGTAGCCTGCGGCCGAGAGAAGCTTGGCGCCGCCTTCTAACAGGCTCTTAAGATAATCCCCGAGTGACATCTCGCCGGTAAATAGCTTGTATATGCCGCCGAAGACCACCTGCGCCGAATAGAAGGCGAGTCGAACCCCTGCCAAACCGCTATGAAAGAGCCATGCGGTAGACGCTAGGAGGATGTCGGTCGCCAGAAGGCCCGGGGCGCCCCTGTAGAATCCCTGGTCCATGCCCTGACCGATAAAGCTCCATGAATTTTCGTTGAAGCGAAGATCGGCCATCGCGAGGTCGTACATAAACTCCGGCTGGTCGAAACGCGAAAAGGGCTCAAACCACGCCTTTACGGGATCTGGGTTGGCACCGTATTTCTCCTGGATCGCGCCGTACTCCATGTCGTGGTAGTAAGCCGTGAGGTCGACGGGGCTGACGGGATTCAGCGCAGGGTCGGTCTCACCCCATCCGAAAAAATTGCCGAAGATGTTGCCATTGCCGGGAAACAGGCCGGCACGCGCATCGCGGCGCACCTCCGGCACCTCATTGGCGCCAGGCGGCTCCACGCCCCCGCCTGCCCAAGGAGGCGACGGAAAAAACCCCCCTGCCATTCTGGGCTGGTCGCTTCGTTCCCACGCGCCCGTATATGGCGGAGACTTAAAGGTCGGCACATCCGGGGGCGCAAAAGCCGTGGTCCCGGCAGCCGCGGCACGCCATCCTTCGGTGTCCAGGCGGGCGCGCTCGGGGCGATCGTCCAGGACCTTTTGATGATGCATTGCGACGCGGGCGGTATCGCCTATACCTCGGCGCTCGATCACGGAGCGTTCCAATGGCGTAGGCCTCGTGAATCTTTCAACAGGCAGACGTTCCAACGTGTCAACGTTCATCTCCAGAACACTCCGGGATAGTGGGACCGCCACAAGAGAGCAGAAGACCGCGAGCGACCTCGGGGAATGACCGCCCTGTGAACGATAGGGCCTCTGGCCGACAACTCCGGACTGGAAAACGACACGTTGTCGCCAGGCAAGGGGTTGCCGGGCACAGCTGCGGTAGGCACAACAATGCGAAGCCAATATTGCTTCGGCATCATTTTCGGATCGTCCTCATCAAGCTTGATGCTCGCCAACGGCGCGCCGGACGCAACAACGGCCTCAGTACCGTTCCATCGCCGCCAGACCTCGATCGCAGCGACCCCGCCGCCGGGGAAAGAGCCGCTTGCCGACCAGAGTAAAGAAACGCCCCAAAGAGTGGGTGCAGCCTCGTCCTGCAGGGGAGCGGCGGGCGTCGGCGGACGCGTCACCATCTCGAACACGGGCGACCACGGCGACGAACCAGTGCCGTCAACGGCCCTCACATCGAATGCGTGCAGAGAGTTGGGCTGGAATCCCGCGACGGTCGTGCCCGGCGGCGCGGACTGCTCGGGTCCCCCGTCTACCCTCAACTCGTAGTCTGTCGCGCCGGCGACCAGATCCCACGTAAGGCGCAGGTAGTCACTGCCGCGAGACAGCTCGCGCTCGGCCGCGTCTTGACCCCACAAACGCGGAGGACTTGGCTGGGGAGGTGGCATTAGGCGATCGTCACGACGGTGGAATCAGGGTCGAATTGATAGTTCAGAGGCACCATGCGCCCACTGGCCCCCATCTGGGGGTTCGCCGTCTGAACGATGATATCCCATTCGTCATCGTCAGCTTCGTGACCCCTGACAGAAACGACCGTACCTGGGAGTTGGCGCTGCACGCCTGTTTCCGCCTCCTCGAAGGCGATCGTCACTGCTGCGCCGAGGCGCACCATTCCGGCAGCCTGCAATTGGCCGACAAGCAGCAGGACCGCATCGTTCTCGATCCTGAGGACAGGTTCGCCGGCTTCGATGCTTTCGCCCACGTCCTTGTAGAGTGCTGTGACAACCCCATCGAAAGGCGAGAGCAGGTAGGTGTGGGCGAGATTGAGCTGAAGGGCTCGGATCTCGAGGTCGATCGCCTCGAGCTCGTTGGCCATGATACGTTCAATGTGAGCGAGACGAAAGCTCGCAAGCTCCTGCTTGATCAGTTCGCCGTGGACCGCCTGACTCGACTGATGGAAATCGACCTCATTGTCGAGGCGCGGATGCGTGTAACGCGGATCGGGTGTGCTGGTAAGCTGCTGGCCGATCGATGTTGTGGTGCCACCGATCTTCTGGCTCACGAACTCCGGCGTATCGACAAGCACCCACTGACCGGCTGCGTTGCGCACGCGAGGTAGGCTTGCCGAATTGGGCATAGCGTGTTTCTGAAGGGGGGTGTTTCCAGGGTCTTGTATGACAGTCACGATCTCGGTGCCGACCGGAGCGTCATTCGGCATGGCGGCGTTCCAGGTCGCCAGCGTGGTCGACGTCGTCACGTTCTCCGTCTGGACCGCATAGTCGGCGCTTACCGTCTGGACGGCGGTCGTCGATTTACGAATCCCGACAGCATCGCCGGCGTACTCTGCATCCAGCGCCATGAAGCGGGCGCGTGTCTTGGTGAGCAGCTCTTTCAGATGCCACACAATTTCGGGATAGCTCGCCCGGAGCCTGGCGGCAGTCTGGGCGACGTGCTTGTAACGCTCCAGAAAAGCATTCTCCCGCTTTGCAACCGCCTGGTTCAGCGCCGCAGCCAACGTCTCGTTGCGAAGCGCGAAAAGATAGGGCGCAGGCGCGGTGGCGCCCGGAACCGACAGCAGCTGGACGATCGCCGCCCCGTCGAATTTCAGGCGCGCTCCCGCTTCGAGCCCGCCGCCGGCCGGCAGGGTTTCGCCAAGGTGGCTGTATAGGTTGCCGCTGATATCAAAGTGTTGAACGTTCTTGCCGAGGTGGGCAGAACCCCCTCCGCTCGTAAAGTCGTAGTTTCTCGCGGCGATGACGCCGGCCATGTTGAAACTGAGATCGGAAGACTGGCTCGCCCGAGCGCGCAAGCTGCGGACCTTTGCCGTGAGTGGCATCGTCTTCCCCCTAAGCCTTGGTAACAAACGCGCAGTCGACGAACGTGTCCTCAGCGCACTCGGCGATGATCCCCACACAGTTGTCGACGGGAGTCAGAAAACTTTCGCCGGGCTGGAGTGTCGCAAATATGACCCCCGGTGCTGCCGCGGTCGGCTTTTTACTGAAAACGGTAGCCTCTCCCCTTTCGTCGACCCGGACCAGAAGATAGACGTTCGTCCCGGCAAGGGCATCCACAACGCCGTTGCCGCCCCACAAAAATCTCGGTCCCCTGGCACGGCTGACTCTGACGCGAAATGACAGGGGCGAGCCCGTTCGGTTCGACATTCCGGAACTCATCGTTCCTCGATCTCCACCTTGATGTTGTTGACGCCGCCGCGCGGGAACCAACCCGTTCCGCCAAGGGCTCTAGCGGATGCCGCGAGCGTCTGCGTGCCGCAATCGGCGTGCACGTCGGCAAAAGTCTGATCCGCGAGCTTGCGCGCAAGCACCGTGAACGAGCCGCCCTCGCTGCTCGCCACGCGCGAAGATATCTTGACATCAAACGTCACCTTGGACATCGCCGCAGCGGTCGCGCCGAGCACCTCCAACTCCGCGCCGGTAACTCGCGCAGTTTCGAATCGGTTGGGGCCCGGCCCGAGCTCGGTGCGCCACCGTAGACGCGTGAGCACCAGACGATCCACGCCCAGTTGCGGGAGACTGCCCGATCGCAATGCATCGGAAGGGTCCTGGAGATCCAGCACGGGGGCACACTCACGGAAAAAGCGGCGGATTTCTGGCGACAGGTTGTAACGACCCGAAAGTACTCCTGCGTGGTCGAGATCGACCGTGCGCACATATGTCCATTCTGTATAACCGTAACCACTTTCCGACGCGCCTGGGTGCACGCTCCTAAAAATGGCTTCCGACGCCTTGAGCGAACTATCCCTTACAGCCTGTATGTCGAAACCCCTGTAAACTCCGCGATCGCCGCGAGAAACGACCGTCGCAATACTGGAGCCGTCGAGGCCTGTATTTGGAACAGAGCCGCAGCCTGCCACAAATATACAGGACAGCGCAAAGAACCGCGCGCGCCTCATTCAGCCCTCTCCCCAACGGATGCAACAACCGAGAAACGATGTCGCACTTAGCTTTAGAGAAGCATCATTTCAACTAAGGGACAAGAAAAAATTGCGAACCGCACTAGAAATATTGCTGTTATCAGGCCTGATCCCTGGCGGAAAGTATCGGGCCACGAAGAAAAGGGTGTACCGCTACTCCGTTCAGTCGCCAGCGCGTCGGACGTTGGGACAAGCATTCCGCGGGTTGCGGTGCAAGCTCATAGTCCGCGATCACGGCCCGGCTAGATCGGGACATCGGTCCGGCCCCTGAACTTCTGCTTTCGCAGTTTGTTCTTTGAAAGCTGCCGTTCGGTGCATCGGCGCCAAGTGTGCTCCTGGCGCGACCAAGACTTCCAGCATGGTTACCCGCGATGTCTGCCTCTTGGTGGAGGCAAAGTTTGGCTCTATGGCCGACATGAGGCGTGCTGCTGACTGGCACGGGCCGGCAGCAGACCGACAGCTTTAGGCACTCTAGGTGCTGAAGCGGACATTGGCGCAGCGGCCTAGTCACCTCTTAAGGTTAGCTGGCATCCGGCTTCGCCATCTGGAGCGAAGCGAAGGTAACATCGTCCGCTCGGCCGGAATGCAGCAGGACTTATCCGCGCGAGGTCAGCCAGACACCACCAGCGTCACAGCCAAGCCCAGGAACATCGCTGGTGTGAATGGCTCCGAGAACAGCATCCAGGCCCAGAACATGGTGACGGGCGGGCTCAGGTAAATGGCAGCGCTGACCTGCAACCCGAGAACATTTCGACGATCTTCATCGGAGGCACGCGACGGCCGAACGGAAGACCGTCGAGGACGTCTTGAGACCGTCGGTTCTGAAAGTGTTAGACATCGCCGCCCCGGATGCCGGGGCGCTGCCCGGTACCGGCCTCGCAAATCACGGTATCCAAAGCTTACCGATGGTCGCCACGTAGCACAATCCGACCTGATGCGATATGGACAGATCGTTACGTCGCAGGCAAACCTGCGCGAATCCTTGTTCCGTGTCACGGATACACATGACCAATCCCGTCCTCGAAGTCACAGACGCAATCAAGCTCAAGATTCTGGTGTTCGGGCCGCAAGTCCATACTCCGTCTCAACACGAGCGGGAGGCGAAATTTCAGAACAAGCGGATCGAGATTAGGGTGAAACTCGAGAACCTCGGTCACTTCGTAAAATACGCCGAAGAACTCGTCGATCCCAATCTCGGCGGACCGTCGGGAAACGCGGTGTTCCAAGAACTGATCATCATGAAGGAGTATGATCTCATAGTGACGTTGGTGGAATCATATGGATCGATCGTGGAGGCGACGATGATTTCGCTGAAGCCGCAGCTCGCGGCCAAGGCTCTCCTGTTCCAGGACAGCGCCCACCATCAAGGTTTAGTCCGTTCTGCCTGCGACAATGCCGTCGATATCGGCGCGCATTTCGAGGCCTTCAACTATCCAACTGATCTCGACGAGTGCCATCTATATGGGAAGGTGCTCAAACGCGTTTCCCAGATCCAAAAAATGAAGTTCCTGCTGTGAGCGAGAACTACCCGGACTTCGCCCAGACCAACAAGGTCATCGCCGCCAGTACGGACTTGCTGGAGCTTGTCGCGCGGCCGGATCTCGATCGGGTTCTATCGACGCTCGACTATGACTGGCGAGCCAACCGGGCGAATCCGACCTCGCCGTTGATTGCGACGTTCGAGCGGCACGGTTTCGTCGAGCGCGACGGCCCTGCGGTCGGGCTGACCCGGCAGGGAATCCTGTTCCTGTCTCGGCTGCTGCTTCGCCCGTCGGTGTCGTCGCGAGGAATCCTCGGCACGCTCGGCATGAAGTACGAAGCCAAGGCGATCATCTCCGTTGGCAAGAATTCGATCGTCGTCGAAGCGATCCATCGGCTTCTCCAAAGCCGGTTCGTTCTCAAGCTGGTCCGTCCAGGCGCTTCCAACGACATGCTCGGATCGGTCGGACTGCTTTCCGGATTGCCGGACGACACGAGCATCCTGAAGCCCATAGATCTGGTTGACACCACAATGATCGATGCGCTCGGGAAAGAGGTCGACGTCCAGTGCCTCGTGTTTCCGTTCGCCGAGGGCATCACCTTCAAGGAATTCCTGTCCCGCGAGAACCGCCATCTCAACTCGCAGGTCGCTATCGCTTTCGCCCGCCAGGTCGGGTCGGCTCTCGCCGCTCTCGAGGACGTCGGTGCCTACCACGGCGACCTTCACGAGGCGAACATCATCGTCGACGAGCGGGAGTTCCGGCTTCGCTTTACCATCATCGACATCTCTTTCGACGCGATGGGCAGCGTCTCGTCGGAAATCTGCCGGAACAACGACCTTTCGAACTTCAAGCAACACGTTTGGCGGCTTCTCGCGGCTCAGCGCGCTTCCGTCCCGCGCTCGTCACTTCGCAAGTACATCGGAACCAGAAACTACCGTCGCATCGAGCAAATGCTGTCCCCGGACACCACCAGCTTCAAACGCGTCTGCGAGATTCTGGAAGATGAGCGCGATTACGAGATGTATCTCGAGGAGAAGGAGCGTTTCCTGGGAGAGCGCTTCCACAATCCTGTTTCCTTCAGGCTCCAGCGCTACGAGGAAATGACCGACCCGGAAATGGCGGTGCGCCTCTTCGTCCCGCTCGAGCAGTTGATGGACAAGATCCAGGGCTTTTCCAACGTGTATGTCTCTGGTAACCGGGGGTCGGGAAAGTCCACCTATCTCGCCTCCCTCGGGTTCTTCCCGGCGGCCGCGTCCGGAACCGTGGATTTCAGGGAAATCTTCGGCATCTACTTTCCATGCCGACAGGGCGAGTTCCGGCCTCTCGCGAAGCGGGCGGAATGGTCCGACGAGAGCGGCCGAGTGCTGATCACGAACCTGATGATCATCAAGATCGTGCGGCGCATACTCGAGGTGATATCGGCCGGCGTGGCGTCGAACCGATTGCGTCAGGCGGCTTCGCTCGACGGCCTTCGCAATTTCCTCGACGATCTCGTACCTCGGCCTGGCTTGGTATCTGTTGACCTGGCTGTCCAGTCCGAACTGGACAACCTGGTGGCGTCGATGAACCGGGTGGAGATGGACGAGATCGCCAAGCTGGAGCGGCCGATTACAATAACGGCCCGGCATGACGCTTTGACCCTGATCCGGTTTCTCGAAACGGTACGACGGACCTTCCCTGAGCTTACGCGGACCCGTTTCCAGATCCTTTTCGACGACGCTGGCACCCCTTACGTGCCCTCGAACGTACAGGCGGTCATCAACGACCTGATGCTGAGTTCGAATCCTGTGTTCTGCGTGAAGCTCTCCGCCGAGAAACTGACGTTTCGGTTCATGAGTTCGGACGGCAAGGCGCTCGAGGAGGGACAGGACTATCTGGAGCGCGACATCTCGCAGATCTTGTTCATCGGCTCGGGCGCAGGCGGATTGAGGCGCGAGGACCTGGAGCTTTATTTCCGCAAGATCGTGCAGCAGCGTCTGGAAGCGTTCAATTACGCGGCGACTGATATCGTCCGGTACCTGGGCGACGAACAGATCAGCCATGAGAAGCTCCTGCAGCTGCTCGCGATGCGCGCGAAGAACGCGTACTATTCGGGCTGGACGACGGTCTGGAACATCGCCGATCGCACGCCTCGAAACCTGCTTGAGCTTGTTTCGGAAATCTTCGCCGTCGCTGGGATCGACAAGGACAGCGATCCGAAGGTCGTATCCCCGCGCTATCAGGACCGCGCGATCCGAACGATCTCTGAAAAGCGCCTGGAATCTCTCAGTCAGATCCCGGGCGCGGTCACGATACTCGGGAAGGAGGTCAGCCTAGGTCGCCGCCTGTTCGCGACCACGTCCGCGATAGGTTCCACCTTCGGCATGTATCTGCGTGCCGAGCGCGGACGGGGGCGTAAGCGGCAGCACCTGGCCATAGAGCGCAACGACCTGGAAGAACTGCATCACGAGGCCGAGGTGATGCTCGAAAGGCTGATCACCTTCGGCATCCTCGACGCCAACAAGCTGCAGTGGGCGCGGGACGACAACGTGAAGAAGCCGCTCTATGTGCTGAACCGCATATTCTGTCCGGCCTTCGGCATCGGGCACCAGCGTGATGAGCATCTTAAGCTTTCGAAGGGGAAGCTCGAACAACTGCTGGTGACCCCTGAACGGTTCATCAGAGATGGAACGAGGCTTCTTCGAGAGACCGCGACGAGGCACACTGCGGACCTTTTTCACTACAAGGACCAGCGATGACGTCTCCCGAAGGCATCAGCGGACCGGACTGGTCGGGCGTACAGGTCGCGAGTTCCATTCCCGCAGTCACGTCGGGTCTCAACGGGATCATCCTCGCGGCCGGCTTCGAGGAGCGCTCTTGCGCCTGGTTGAAGGAGGGCAGGTTCCATCAGGACGCGCGATGCGTCCTGATCCGCTTCCGCAACAACGTGCCGGGCAATGGAAAGGTATTCGACCAATACGTCGCTCTCGCGAAGGAGCGGTTCGCTCCGGAAGCCATCCACGTCGTGGAGCTGCACCAGGACGCTCCGAACCGCATGGAAAACGAACTCGGCGGCCTCCTGGCGTCACTGCCGCGCTCTGTCGTGCGCCTCGGCGTCGACATCTCCGGAATGCCAAGCTACGCGGCATGCATGGCGTTGAAGTCCACGAGGTTCGTCCGGAATCAGCATCCGATGACGGTGCTCTACACAGCCGCCAAGCAATACAATCCGACCTTCAGCCAGTACCGCAAGCTGATCGCGAAACAGGGTGGCGATATCGAGCTACTGCCTGACCCGATGGCCTTGGAGATGCGCGAAACGCTTATCCTTGATTCCTTTTCCGGATATCGCAGTCAGAACGCGAAGACGTGTCTCGCGATCATGACGGGCTACGAGGCGCATCGGTCGACGGGGGTGGTCGACACAGTGAACCCGTCGCTGCTGCTGCTGCTGTATGGGAATCCCGGCGCGCCCGAACTTCAATGGCGGCTGGATCTATCCCGCCGTCTCCATAGGAAGTTCGAGAAGGGACGTCGGACCGCCGACACCGTGGTTTCGACGCTCCATTTCCAGGAGGCCCTGTCAGCACTCGAGACGTTCTACGACAAGCTTATCGACGACTACGATCTCGTGATCTCACCGATCGGCTCCAAGATGCAGACCTTGGCCACATATCTGTTCTGGGAGCGTTATCCGGAAGTGCAGCTGAATTTTCCTCTTCCGATAGGGTATGATCCGAAGCGGCGCCCGACTGGCACGGGGCATAGCTTCCACGTTGAAATCGAGCCCCGCCAATCGCTCTTCAAGAACGCGTGGCCGACGTCGGCGTAGCGTCGTTCGTCGTCAAAGAGCTGAATTGGTCCGCACTGTTTTTGCTCAGGCCGTCGGCAGCTTCGGCAACAGGTTGGTATGCCGCCAAAGGCGCCTATGTGGCCAACAACACGGTGCTCGGCCAAGAATACTATGACGTGCAGATCAAGGTCGTCGACCGGCAACTGACTCTGGCGGGGGCACGTTTGGCCGTTCTGCTCGGGGGCCTTGTGGAACGGTCAGCTGCCTCTACGCCGGCCGAGGCGGTCGTGATGCCTGCAGCCCGAGCAGCGGAGTAGCAGGGTCGGCAGTCACTTGTACGAATTCGATGGCGTCAACATCATGGCCGACTTCCTCTCTCCCGGAGGGACGCGCGCCCGCCAGCCGGGCGGACTGTGTAACGGTCCACCTAGGTGTCGAAAGAGGCGAGCCATAACGGATCGATGCCACGATGGTGGCAATATCTCTCCAGTCGACCGCGGGTTTGCTCGCCCCTGCCCAGTCCTAGATATCGAGAAGCGTTGCGCCAGTAGACGTTCTCCAACTGCGCGTCGGTGAAATCTGCGAGTCGAATCTGAGTTTCCAAGTTTTCCAAATAGTTATTGTTATCGAGCTCCTTCGCGGTCATGGTCCAGTCGGTGCCGTACATCAGATGGCGAACGTCAGGATCGTAGTTCTCCCGGAACTGTTCCAAAAGGCGCAGGATCTCTGGCCTCTTATCCCGCTCATCGTCGTCGGTCGGGATCGCCAGCTCGCTAAGATAGGACAGGTCGGCGAAGAGGTATTCTCGTTGATCGTCTTTTATGATCTTGCCGATGATGTCTTCCCAAGCCTCACCGCTAAATTCGTCGCCTTTGCATCGCAGGCCTTTCCGTTGGTATTTGCCGACATTGAGCACCTCGTCGAAACCGCCGAAGTGAGCGAGGTTGATGCGGAGTTTTGAAAGGCCTTCTTGGGCGAGGACACGGCCCCACCATTCAGGGCTCGCGCGTTTGCCGAACTCACATTCCGCGCCCAGACTATCCTCAGCATGTGCCATGATCGGCACGCCTTTCTTTGCACACCACCGGTAGAGCGTAATGAGTGTGTCATCGAGGATCTGCCCACTGGGTCCGGTTGGCTTGACCGGCACACGCAAATTTTCGTTTTTAATGGGTCGGAAGCCCATCGGTGGATACAGCTTCACGCCGACGAAACCGCAGTCGAAGATCGCGTGTTCCACCACCTTCATCACGTGACGGTCCTCCGCCGCACGTCGAGGATCGAAGCCAACCATGCTATGCATATGGATACCGGTAGTGTCGAACATCGTCTGTTGAAGTTCATCCATCACGGCGACTTGGGTCTCGATCGACGACGCCGGTGGCGCGCCCAGCCACCTGTGCATGTCCAGGAAGCTTGGCGTCACCATCTTGACGCAGCCGTTGTTCGCGAAGACCCGGACGTATTCTCGCGCGATCGCCTCGCGACTGCCGAGGAGCAGACGCGCAAAGTCGATGTAGCGGGCTAATTTGCTGCCCCTCCCTTTCAGCGAGCGCGTCACCTGAACCGCCCGCTCCTTGGTGAGCGGTTGATCCGCTTTCACGGTCACAACGCCCGCCTCGACATAGATTTGGCTTAGAAGGTCGCCGTAGTCCGGTTCGACCATCCCGCCGGCTGTGGCGACCTTCGTCCGCTCCCCCTCTCGGTATAGCTTGTCGATGACCAAAAGCGCGTCCGACACGACATCGGTTTGACGGGCATCTAGCTCCTTGTCCGATTCCCTCTGCCGATTGAGTTTAAGATTCTCAGCCTCATCCGCAGCGAGGATAGTTCTGGCCGTCAGAATTTTTAGCAGCAGAACAAGGAGTGCACCGACCACTTTTCCGACTTTCGCCACCGCTGGCCCAGGATCCACGAGTTCCCGCTCTTCCTCCAGGACGACATAACGGACAAAGCCATCGACTGAGACATCAGAGGCATTGAAGAAGTGGCAGTGGACGTCAATGACCTTATTCACGCCAAGGCTTGTGCAGGCGCCTGGCGAAAGAGGCCTCGTCGTACATCCTGGCAATACGGGTAGTATCGCCGTCCCAGCTAACCAGCGTAGCAACGTCCGGCGATCTAGCAACCCTGCCAAATGACAGTCAAAGCCATTCATCTCAACCTCCGCTTCCCCTTCGGAAGGTGGTCTAGATGCCGGCATCTGTCGACTACCTATCCGACAACCGCCGAAAATACTTGCCGACCTAGGGTTAACGCGTCGGAAAGGGTGTCAGGAATACGACCGTTTGCCTACAATGCTGTTCGCGTCGCATTCTTGAGGGTCGGCTTCTGGCGGATAGTGTTGAAAAAGTCCGCGACCGAGGCCGTGCGCGGATAGAATTTCGATCCGTAAATGGACTGCCTGTGGATCTTGATTCCAGCAGTACGCGCGGCGAGAAATGCCTTTATACTTCAGAGGCATCCCCTCCGGAGCACCAGACTTTTTCGACACTATCGGCGCAAAGCGGTCCGCACTACGCTGGTCGCAAGGGTCGGCTTTCTTACCCAGTCATCCTAAAAGCTGGCAGTCCGCTTCCGGCCCTGAACTGCTGACGAGCTCCAAGTTCAGATTCTGCCCAACGGCAATGCGTTCGGCGGCGCGACTGCGATCGGCACGAGCGCGAACGTTGCCGACGCCGGCATGCTACGCAACCACGAGTTCGGCTTCGTCTCCGATGAGGCGGAGGTCCTCGCCGCGTGCCAGGCCTATTTCGACCGCCTGTGGCCTAGGTCTGGTGACGATCTCACTACACGGCGGCTCGCCGAATGGCGCAAAATGATCGCAGCCGCCGGCCGCAAGGGCGGGGGGAGGCGCGCGGCCGCGATTCCCGGACCATGGAGCCAAGGGGGCCGGCGGCCCATTTGCGGCGCCGGCGCGCAGGAACGTGGAGTTCGCGAACCAGGCATTCCTGAAGTTCCTAGGCACTTCTGCCGAGCGGACCCCGCGTGACGTCAGGATCGCCGACATGGTGGCGGAATCAGGCTGCGCCTGGGCCTGCACCTACCCGACCGCTCAGCGGCCACAGCAGATCGAGGACGGCGACGTGCTGTACATCGCCCGCATTGCCGCGCCCGACGGCATCCTGATTTTCGGCTACGCGACCGGGTGGCGCCACTGCGGCGACGAGGGTGTGGCGACGAAGGAGGAGATCGCCGTGAGGCCATGGAAGTCGCGCTAAAGGAACTACATCCGCGTGCATGACGCGCACTTCCTCGATGCCGAGCTTGGCGTCGGCGTTTCAATGGCCGAGATGCTGAGCGCGCTCGGTCCGGACGCGTGGCGGTCGATGCAGGAGAATGTCCGCTCCGGACGCGGCAACACCGATCCGTTCGCATCCTACCTGCGCAAGCCAGGCATGCAGCTGACCGATCTCTCCCGCGAATGGATCCACAAGCGGCTCGAACGGCTGCTGCGCACGCATGGCGAGGTCGACCTGACCACGCGTCGGTTCAAGGCGACGGAGTAGTACGTCTCTCGTGGATTCGGCCTGGTGCGCGGCGGGGGCGCGTCACGCCTACTCGTTGGCGTCCTCGGCGCGCCAGGCGTCGAAGGACTCGCGTGCGACGTTGGTCAGCATGCTCGTGAACGCGTCCGGGTTCGCGGCGTAGAGCGCGTGGCGCATCTCTGTGAACGCGTTGAACTTCTCGCCTCTGCCGCTTTCAAGGAAGTGCGCCTTGTATCGCCGCACGAGCCCGATCGTCGACCGGAGGTAGTTGTTGAACTTCCCGCGGCTGATCTTCGGCTCGCGTTCGATCACCTCCGCAGTGAAGCCATCGACCTTCCTCGGCTCGAAGTCGACGTCTGGAAAGAAGTGACGGGCGACGCGCAGCAGCCTGAAGGCGTCCAACGGAGCATACTGCCCGCGCACGATGTCGTCGGCCTCACCTGTCGGCTCGGCGGGCTCCGCGCCGTGCGCGGCCTCCCGCGCGCCCGGCTCCGGTTCCGGCTCGGCCTCGGCCTTCTCTATCTGCAGCTCGGTCTCGTCGCGGACCTGGCGGAACTCGCGGTCGGCGAGCTCGAACAGGGCGGCGAGTGTGTTGATGCGGCGCTTGAGCGACGCGGGAATCGACTTCTTGTACTTTATCTTGTGGTCGAGCGTGCTCCAGGAGTCCTGGATGATCGTGCGGATCTGGAGCTCGAAGCGGTAGGGCGCAAAGAGCTGGTATTCGGGCATCACCGCGCGGGCCGCGTCGAGCTTCAGGTCGAGGTGAAGGCCCTTGTAGCCGAAGGCGTTCTCCGTGCCTTCGATTTCGGCAGTCTTGTCGGTGACCTCGATCACGCTGAAGTGCTGGCGGACGAGTTCGCCCATCCGCTCGATCTCGTCCTCGTAAAGACACACGAGCCGCAATCCGATCAGGTCGGTAATGTGGTC
>NZ_RZTI01000013.1:77391-85944 GCF_003997275.1 Mesorhizobium sp. M6A.T.Ce.TU.002.03.1.1 | reverse complement strand
GCGGTTGCCCGCCGCAACAATCTCCTCGCGCCGTCTCGGCGTCGATCTCGCCGTCCATCGCGGCCCGGCAAGCCTTGGCGGCGATGTCATGCGCGGCCGTCCGGCTCGCCGCCGGCCAGTCGGCAAGCAGCGCATAGGCTTCAGCGCCGCTTTCTATCTTCGACGGCGTGCCTAGGCCGGTAAGGATGGTGACCGGCTTTTCAAAAGAAGAACGATCCATGACACTCTCCTTTCGGAGTTCAACTGTCTCCATTCCGGGTTCAAGAATCTGGCCGGGCTCAAGAATCTGGCCGGTTCCGCGCGAATTTCGGACGCAGCTGACATCAGGATAGAAGACGTGGCGCCGGCGAGCCGGCGAGCCGGCACGGCCGGCGTGCTCGGCCGTGGTAGCGACCGATGCGCCTTGACCAGCGCCTCCAGCCAGGCCACCACGCCGAGAGGCGGATGCTCGCGCCCGCAGAGCCAGTTCCTTGCTCTGGAGACCGCATAGCCCGCCTCTTCGGCGAAATCGGTTTCCGACCATCTCAGCAGGCGCAGGCACTCACGCATCCGCGCCGCAATCATCTCCTCTGCCCCCTTTGCCGGCTCCCAATCGCTGAGCCGACAGGAACATCAGCGTAAAGGCCGCCTTGCGGCGATCCCAACCGGCCGACTCGACTGCGTCAAGCAATCCGTCGACAAGCGGCGCCAGCGCCGTCTTGCACTCCGTTTCATAGTTGAAATCGGTCCTGGGAAGGGTCGGCGCGGCGATCTTTCCAAAACTGTTCATCATGTCCATGGCAACACCTGCATATGGTCCGGGCACGACCGTGCGCGCCTTCGCATCGGCGGGCACGGTCGTTTGTCCTCAGAGGCCTGGCGTCAGTAATCCATGCCGGCACCGGCAGGCATCGCCGGCGTGGCCCCTTCCTTCTTCGGCTTCTCGGCCACCATCGCCTCTGTGGTGACGAGCAGGCCGGCGACAGAGGCGGCGCCCTGCAGCGCAGTGCGCACGACCTTGGCCGGATCGATGACGCCCTGTGCGTAGAGGTCGCCGAACTCGTTGGTCTGCGCGTTCCAGCCATAGCCGAAGTCGGTCGTCTCGCGCAGCTTGCCAACGATGATCGAACCTTCCGCACCGGCGTTCTCGGCGATCTGGCGCACCGGCGCTTCGATGGCGCGACGCACGATGTCGACACCGGTCTTCTGGTCGGGATTGTCGACGGCGACGTTGTCGAGCGCCTTCGCCGCCCTGAGCAGCGCCACGCCGCCGCCGGGCAGGATGCCTTCCTCGACCGCCGCGCGTGTGGCGTGCATGGCATCGTCGACGCGATCCTTGCGCTCCCTGACCTCGATCTCTGTCGAGCCGCCGACGCGGATGACGGCGACACCGCCGGCGAGCTTGGCCAGCCGCTCCTGCAGCTTCTCGCGGTCGTAGTCGGAGGTGGTTTCCTCGATCTGCGCCTTGATCTGGCTGATGCGCGCCTGGATTTCATCCTTGCGGCCGGCACCGTCGACGATGGTGGTGTTCTCCTTCTCGATCAGCACCTTCTTGGCGCGGCCAAGCATCTCCAGCGTGACGTTCTCAAGCTTGATGCCGAGGTCTTCCGAGATCGCCGTGCCGCCGGTCAGGATGGCGATGTCTTCCAGCATGGCCTTACGGCGGTCACCGAAGCCCGGCGCCTTGACGGCTGCAACCTTCAGGCCGCCGCGCAACTTGTTGACGACCAGCGTCGCCAGCGCCTCGCCCTCGACGTCCTCGGCGATGATCAGCAGCGGCTTGCCGGATTGCACGGCGGCCTCGAGCACGGGAAGCATGGCCTGCAGGTTGGAGAGCTTCTTCTCGTGGATCAGCACATAGGGTTCTTCAAGTTCGACCCGCATCTTGTCCTGGTTGGTGATGAAATAGGGCGAGAGGTAGCCACGGTCGAACTGCATGCCTTCGACCACTTCCAACTCGGTCTCAGCGGTCTTGGCCTCCTCGACAGTGATGACGCCCTCATTGCCGACCCTTTCCATCGCCTCTGCGAGGAAACGGCCGATCTCGGCATCGCCATTGGCAGAGATGGCGCCGACCTGGGCGATTTCGTCGTTCCTGGTCACCTTGCGGGCATTGGATTTCAGGTCGGCGACGACGGCGTCGACCGCCTTGTCGATGCCGCGCTTCAGGTCCATCGGGTTCATGCCGGCAGCGACCGCCTTGGCCCCTTCCCTGACAATGGCCTGAGCAAGAATCGTCGCGGTCGTGGTGCCATCGCCGGCGGTGTCGCTGGTCTTCGAGGCGACCTCGCGCACCATCTGCGCGCCCATGTTCTCGAACTTGTCCTCAAGCTCGATCTCTTTCGCCACCGTCACGCCGTCCTTGGTGATGCGCGGGGCGCCGAACGACTTGTCGAAGACAACGTTGCGGCCCTTGGGACCGAGCGTCACCTTCACCGCATTGGCGAGAATATCGACGCCGCGCAACATCTTCTCGCGGGCTTCGGTATGGAATTTCACATCCTTGGCAGCCATTGGATAACTCCTTCAAATAGGCAGCTTTTCGTTGACTGATTGCTTGTTGCGGCCCCGCTCAGGCGGCCTTCTTCACTTCGCCGGTCAATTCGATCACCCCCAACACGTCGCTCTCCTTCATGATGAGCAGGTCTTCGCCATTGAGCTTGATCTCGGTGCCGGACCACTTGCCGAACAGGATGCGATCGCCGACCTTGACGTCCAGCGGCTGCAACTGGCCGCTATCGTCACGCGCCCCGGGACCGGCGGCAATCACTTCGCCTTCCTGCGGCTTTTCCTTGGCGGTGTCGGGAATGATGATCCCGCCCGCGGTCTTCTCGTCGACCTCGATGCGGCGGACCAGGATACGGTCATGCAATGGACGGAACGCCATGTCGTTCTCCTCATAGGACAAACAGATTTTCTTGGACCTCCCTTCGCAGCCGGCCGGTACAACGGCCGATGCGACGGTGCGCGACCCTTGCTCAGGCATCGCGCATATCGAATTAGTCTGCCGATCCAGGCTTTCAAGAGGACGCCGAAAAAATTTTAGCACTCGCCATGGCCGAGTGCCAACACACTGTAATTGTGGCGCTATTCCAGAATTTGAACTGACGAATGCGGCTTGAAATCGCGGCGCAGCCTTTCCGACATCCTTGTCGGTCCTGGCACGCCTGCCGGCGGCCGGAACCGATGAGTAAGCGGAGGCGTTTTTCCATGCGGAGGACGGTAACGAGTTCTGGCTCCAGATGCAGGGTTTTGGCCCGATAACGGCAGAGATCCATTATCGTCTTCCCGACTATCAGGACCTGCTGCAGCTCTTAATCTGGCAGGAATACGACATCACCCCGGATTTCCCGACGCTGAAGCATTTCCTCGACTATTGGGAACGTGAGATCGAAGGCCCGCTGCATTCCGTGCGCGTCGCCCACCCTGATCCAGCCCTCCGAGTGGCGAGCGGTGGACGGCGTCATCACCCTGCAATGACACAGCAAGAGGCGGCGCCTTCATGAAAGGCGCCGCTTTTGCAACACAGCGCGTCGACGCTGCCGGTGGCGTCGCACATCGTCCCACGTCGCGACCGACGCCTACGGGCCTGTAGAGCGGCCGGCGACAAGGTCAACCTGAGCCGTCCCTTGGCCAACTACTCGGACACCAAGATCATGAGCCGCTAGGGAGATCAGAACTTGTAGGCCGCTCCGATGCGGAAATCGTGTGTGTGGATATCGACGGAAAGGTCCTCGTCTACCGGTTGGGAAACGAAATCCTTCTTGTCGAATTCCGTGTAGCGGTACTCGCCACGCAGGAGCCAGTTGTCGGTCAGCGCATATTCGCCGCCCGCGCCCAAGGTCCACCCGACAAGGTTGTCGTCGGCGGAGCCGTAGGGAGCGCCCGCGGCGAATTCCTCGAAACCGAAGCGACCAAAGGCGACGCCGCCCGTCACATAGGGCAGGAAGCGGTCAATGGCATAACCCAGGCGCATCCGAACCGAGCCGGTCCAGTCGATCTCGGTCGTGCTCGAGAAAATGTCGTCGCCCGGCGCTACATCCGAACCTCCGACATCGCCCCAGGCGAGGTCGGCTTCGGCGCCCAACACGATACCGTTGGTGAATTGATAATTGTAGCCGACGTAGACCCCGCCGATGAACCCGTCGAGGTCATGGCGGTAGTTGTAGGCGGGGTTGATATAGATATAGTCGGCGCGGCCTTCGAAGACATAGCCGACCTGGCCGCCGACATAGAGCCCTGACCAGCTGTAGGCCGACTCGGCGACACGGACCTCCTCGACGACCGCGTCGGCAGCGAAAGCGGTCGACGCGAGGAACGATAGCGATAGACCGAGAAACAGCTTCTTCATTGGTGGCTTCCCCCTCATTGATGTGTGCTGTCGTTAACACAACCTGACGGCCGGCACTGTGGCATAAGCGCAACGGATAGTAGTATACGCGCAACAGAGGGGCGCGCATGAGTTCGATCGCAGGATACTTGGCACATGGAGCCGAAGAAAGGCTCTGAAGTGGCCGTGGAACGGCCGGAGATCAGCAACTGCGAGGGTGAAGAGAACGCACCCATCGCGACCATCCGTCGAGCCATCAATGAGTGAACCACCCATGGCGTGGGATCGAGCGATCTCGATCCTCGGCATCAACAGAACCCGCGACAACGATCTAGGCCCATGGTGAAAGCCCTGGGCCTTCTTCCTTGGAGCAACCCCCAAAAGGACTGTGACCCGGCGCAGCCGCCCGGACGTCCTCCTGCGCTGGAAGGAATGTTGCGCCGAATGCAAGCGAAGGAGAGACCTGAAATGACGTTCCCGAGCTACATAAACCGGCCGGGCAGAAGATCGTCGGAGCCCTGACGTTCAGGTAGTTGACTTCAGGTAGTTGACGTTCAGGTAGTTGACGTTCAGGTGGATTTACGTCCCGTGACAAGCAGTCCGGCCGTGCGAGCCGCCTTGACGAAGGCCGTGCGAGCCTCGCGGGCGGTGCGCCAACCGTCGAGCGCGTCGCGGCAGGCGCGATAGGCTGCGCGCCAGCTCCGGCCCCGCGCCCGGTCCGGCCACTGCTGCATGCATTCGATGGCTTCCCAACTGCTGGCGACCTTGCGCTCTCCGACGGATTGGAGCTTGAGTGTGATCGGCTCGGAAAACGGGACGTCCTTCATCACTTTCTCCTTCTTTCTGTTTTTAGAGCAAGTAGCATCCTCGAATAAGCAGGAAGGCGGCCCGATCGGCGCCGGTGAACGAGATGGTTCGTCTGCCTGCGCGCTTCAAGACCTCCCTGCCCAAACCCCTATCCCCTGCCCGACGCAACGGCCGGCTATAAGTCGTCGTCCGGCGGCTCGAGAAGCCCGATCAGCGTCGCCACCCTTGCCGACGGCAGAGGGCGGCCCTCGTTCACCAGCGCCTCATCGGCGCCGACCCAGGCAAAGGCCTCGCGCAACTCCTCGATCGTCGCGCCGGTCGAGGCGATGTCGGCGATGACGGCGTCGTCCACCGGGCCCAGCACCGATATGATGTCGTCGCGTGTCATGGTCATGATATCCTCCATGCGGCGTGCCGGCGCGACCCACAAATGAAGGTTGAAACCGGCATTGCCAGCCACAATCTGGCAACAAAAAATCTGGCAGCGCGACAGAATCTGGGTCTTGATTTCGGGCTGACAATAACCAAATCAAAATTGCCGGTTGCTGAATGGGGCCGGCAGAACCCAGGGAGCGCCAGCTCTTTGGCGTTCCTCGTACTATATTGCTCTATGGAGGATGTAGCTATGAGAACCGCATCCGATTTTTCCCCGCTCTATCGGTCGAGCATCGGTTTCGACCGCATCTTCGACCTTCTGGAAAACGCGCCTCAGACTGACAGCTGGCCGCCTTATGACATCGAGCGAAGCGACGAAAACAGCTATCGCGTGACGATCGCGGTCGCCGGCTTTTCCGAAGACGATCTCGACATCAGCCACGAGCCCAACCTTCTGATCGTCTCTGGCGAGCGCAAGGAACAGGACAAGGTTGAATATCTGCATCGCGGCCTGCCGGTGCGACCGTTCACACGGCGCTTCGAGCTTGCCGATCACATGACGGTCACCGGCGCCTCGCTCAACAACGGCCTGCTGAAGATCGACCTCGTGCGCGAAGTGCCCGAGGAGATGAAGCCGCGTCGCATCACGATCACTAGGGAAGACGGCGCGCCGAAGGCCGGGCAGGTTGAGAAGCCGAAGCAGGCCGCCTGAGCGAGGGTGAACTCTGGCGCCGCCTGGCACAACCAGTCGAGAAAGGAGAACACCAATGGCTATTCGTGATCTCATTCCCTGGGGCCGGGAGAATAGTCCGGTTCCCAGCTTCTATCGTGACGATGACCGGGATCCGTTCATGGCGTTGCATCGCGAGATGAACCGCATGATCGACGACGCATTCCGCGGTTTCGAAACGCGCATGCCCTCGTTCAGCGGATTTTCGTCGGCGCGCGCCAACTGGCCGAGCGTTGAGATCTCCGACGGCGAGAAGGAGGTCCGCGTGACCGCCGAAATCCCCGGCATGGACGAGAAGGACATCGAGGTGCTGCTCGACGACGGCGTGCTGACGCTGCGCGGCGAGAAGCGCTCCGAGACCGAGGACAAGGACAGGCACTTCTCCGAGCGGTTCTACGGCCGCTTCGAGCGCCGCATCCCGCTCGGCTACGAGGTCGAGGAGGACAAGGTGAATGCTGCCTTCCATAACGGCGTGCTCAGCGTGACGCTGCCCAAGACCCAGCGCGCGCAGACGAAGGCTAGGCGCATCGCCATCAGCGGCAGTGCCGTCAGTCCCGGCAAGAGCAAGCACTGACAACATCGGCAGCCGGACGCGCACGCGCCCGGCTGCGCTCAGTCGGTGCATACGCCACCCGACTCCCGCGCTTGCGATCGAGCTTCGTGAACATGCGCTCGCGCGCCGCAAGCATCTCATCCCTGGAAATCGCGCCGTCGCCATTGGTGTCGAGCCGTTGCAGGATGCGCTTTCCCGGCGTGTCGTTTCCCTGGCCGTGCGCTGCGGAAAGCGGCACGAGCCCCATAAGCAGGGCCGCAATGAGTGCTGAACGTTGCATGGTGATGGTCCTTTCGCTGTCATTAGTCGCGCCGTCGTGGGTTTTGGCGGCGACTGCTGACCGATACGCAGGAAGGGACCCTGCCCCTACGCTCGCCGGCGAAAAATTCTCGCCAAGCAACCGGCCCGCGCTGACAGACGATCAAGCAATATCATGCGGGCCGTGATCGATATCTAGTCAAGCAAACTCACTATTTGCAGGACCAGGACCAACAGCACAAAGCCAAGGACGGATGCAAAGATAGCGATCCAAAAAACGGAGCGTCGCTTTATGCTCACGGCTTTTCCCCCAACGCACATCCCCTGCCCACCATACGAACGTTTGTCTCATAAAGTTTGCTTGAGGCCGGCGGAGAGGAGCAACCATGACTGCTTCAGGCAAAAAGAATCTCTTGCCAGGGTGCTCGTTCGCGAGGGCGGTTACATCATTCATCCGGCCGATGCGGAACATTAGCAATTTCTAATAGTTGTATTTGAGCAGTGGAGCCTTCGGGTTCCTACTGCAGATCGGGCTGCAACCCGATCGGCCCGCGCTCTCCGCCAGAGGCGCGGGCTTTCATTAGTTCGGCCGATGCGCCAGTCCACGCGCCGGGGCATATTGAAAGTCTGCGGGAGCATTAGTGGCAGAGGTCGCTACCGTGGCGTTCCTGGCGCCCAGGCAACGGAGCCCGTCGTCCGACAGGGCGGCGGGCTTTCGTTTCAATTGTCGAACTTTATCGGCTTGTCGGAGTTGAGCGAACAGCCTCGCCATCCGCTCGCATCGGGTACGATGCAGAAACGCTAGCCCACATGAGCAATCCTGGCATGGACGCTGCTGGAGCAAGTCTACAGAACAGGAGCCAATTCCAGCATCACGAAAGCGGTGACACCCAGCACGACAAGGGCATAGGCCGCATAAAGAACAAGCAGCAACACTTCAAAATCGCGGAACAAGGCTGTGGTAGCCTTGATCGGTTGCGGCTCTCTTTTCTCGATGAGGTCGGCTTCGGGGTGCCCCGCTCTGACGACGACATAGCCAATCCTGTCGTTCTCGGCTGCCTGCAATATCCGTTCCGCGATATCGAGAGCGATCACCGGATCATCGGCCAGCTGATTGCCCGCTATCCGGTATTCAGTAACAGTCTGGATTTCATGCTCTCTCATGCACGCTTAACCGCGTCATTTAAATTAGGTTCCACTAAAATACCGATGTTTACGACCGACCCGGTCGTCACGTAACCGGGCGGCAATAATCCTAGGCCGCGAGCCCCTACCCCGCGTCCTCCGATTAAATGGCTCTCCATGGGCTGTTACGCATCTGCCGCGTGCCCGACAAGGCACCGCAAAAGAGTTCCCCGGCGATGTCGAAGCCGCCGGGGCCAGGCGGGAGGCGCGCGCCCCCTTCTCAGCGCCCTTGCCTCAGATCGCCTCGCGCTCCCGTTCCGGCGTAGCGACCAGCAAGGCCGCGGCGGCATTGGCGGCGGCGATGGCGGCCTCGACCTGATGCCCGCGGGCAAGGCC
>NZ_RZTI01000013.1:0-77381 GCF_003997275.1 Mesorhizobium sp. M6A.T.Ce.TU.002.03.1.1 | reverse complement strand
AACGAACTCGTCGCCGGCTCCATGGGTGCTGACGACCTCCACCGGGATGGCGGGCAGCGCGAACGCCTGACCGTCACGGTCGCAATAGGCAACGCCCTCCCCGCCGGCCGTGACGATCGCGGCCGGGTAGAAATCGATCAGCATGCGTGCCGCCTCGGCAGCACCCTCGAGCGCATCGACGACCGGAACGCCGGCCAGAAATTCCGCCTCGATGGCGTTGACGATCACGACATCAACCAACGCGACCAATTCGTCCGACAGTTTCCGGGCGGGTGCGGCATTGAGCACGACGCGGCCGCCATGCGCCTTCACCGCCCGCGCTGCGGCGATGTTGGCGGGTTCCGGGACCTCGTTCTGCAGCAGCAGCACCGCAGTTTGCGCAACCATTTCGGTCGCGGCCGCGATGTCCTTCTCACCCAAGGTGAGATTACTGCCTGAGACGATCACCGCGCCATAGTCGCCGCCGTCGTCGAAGATCGCCACGCTCATGCCCGAGCCGGCGCCAGGCGCGACCCGCACGAAGCGGCTGTCGACGCGGCAGCGACCGAGATTGTCGAGAAGCGCGCGGCCGAAATCGTCATCGCCGACCGCGCCGATCATCGCTGCGCGCACGCCGGCCCGTGCCGCCGAGACAGCCTGGTTCCCGCCCTTGCCGCCGCATTTCGGCTGCCAGGCATGGCCGGTCACGGTTTCACCCTTGCGCGGGCGGTCAGGCGCTTCGACCATGATGTCGTAATGCAGGCTGCCGAACACGGTGACCAGCGGTCTCGGTGGCGTCATGTGCCCCTGTCCCGGCGCTTCGACGTCACCGCCGACATCGTGCGGCCGAGATTGCGCTCCGCCGCCTGGTAATCGCGCTGGGCCACCGCCACGAACAGCGCGTCGAGAATGTTGAGCTGAGCGATACGCGCCGCCGCGTTCTCGCCCATCAGCGGCGAGCCTTGCGCGGTCGAGCACAGCACGATGTCGGCGATATCAGCCAGCGGCGAGTTGTCGTAGTTGGTGATCGCCAGCGTCCGCGCGCCGCTCTTGCGGGCGAGCTGGATGGCATCGATGACAGCGCTGGTGTTGCCGGAATGCGAGAAGCCGACGGCGATGTCGTCGGCGCCGAGCAGCGAGGCCGACATCAGCATCATGTGCGAATCGTCGTAGACGGACGCGCGGATGCCGATGCGCAGGAATTTATGCGAGACGTCGCGCGCGATCTGCGCCGAGCCGCCGACGCCGTAGAAATCCCGGTTCTTGGCGCGATAGAGAAGATCGGCGGCGCGGTCGAAATCGTCCATGTCGAGGATGGCCAGCGTCTCCTCCAGTGCCTGGATGGAGGTGCGGAACACTTTTTGGACGATCTCGGCCGAGCTGTCGTCGACCGACAGCTCCTGGTGCATTTCGGCGGTCGGCAGACGACTGTATTCGTAGACGGCGGTGCGGAAGTCGCGATAGCCGGAAAAGCCCAGCTTCTTGGCGATCTTGACGACCATCGCCTCCGACACGCCGGCTTCTTCGGCGATCTGCTTGAGCGGAATGGTCTCGTCGAAGCCGCGCCTCCCGAAGACGGTTTCCACCACCTTGGCCTCGAGCGGCGTCAGATGCGGCATCATCATGCGGATCCGCGGTCCTACTGCTTTCAGATCCAGGCTGGTCAAGGTCATCCACGTCCCCTCGTCACGCGATCGATAAGCATCGCGGCGAGGATTATAAGGCCAGTTGCCAGCAGCTGATAGAAGGACTGGACATTCATCAATGTCAGGCCGTTGCGCATGGTGCCGAGGATGACGGCGCCCAGGATGGTGCCGACCACGCTGCCCTTGCCGCCCATCAGCGAGGCGCCGCCGATGGCCGCCGCGGCAATCGCATCGAGCTCCCAGAGGTTGCCAAGAATGGGCTCGGCAGCACCCAGCCGGCCGATCAGGATCTGCGCAGCAAGGGCGGCAAGCAGGCCCGAGATCATATACGCGGCGATCTTGGTGCGGGCGATCGGCACGCCGGCTATGTAGGCGGCCTCCTCATTGCCGCCGACGGCGAGCAGATATTCGCCGAACGGCGTCTTCTTGAGGATGATCCAGGCAATCAGCGCGACCACGGCCACGATGATGACCGCCAATGGCAGCCCGAACAGCGCGCCGTTGAAGATGGCGCGGAAGCCGGCAGGCAGGCCGAGCACCGGATTGCCGCCGGTATAGATCAGCGCCAGCGCCCGGTAGGTGCTCAGCGTTCCCAGCGTGACGATGAAAGGCTGCAGCCCGACATAAGCGACCAGCACGCCGTTGAGCAGGCCGCAGACGAGGCCGATGGCGAAACCGGCGGCGATGGCCAGCGGAAACGGCACGCCGGCGACCAGCATCGAGGCAGAGATGACGGCCGAAAGGGCTGCCGTCGGCCCGACGGACAGATCGATGCCGCCCGAGATGATCACCAGCGTCATGCCCAGCGCTAGGCAGGCGTTGATGCTCGATTGCTGCAGGATGTTGATCAGGTTGCGCTCGGCAAAGAAGCCCGGGACCAGCGCACCGAAGACGGCGAGGATCACCACCAGGCCGATCAGCGTGCCGGCGTCGCGCACGGAAAACCGGTGCAGGAAATCCGCCCGTGGGCGCGCTGCTGTGCGTTCGGTTATATCAGTCATCCGCTGGTCCTGTCCGTTATGCACCGGCCCGATGGCCTTGCGCCGTGCCGGCCTGAATCTCCGATTGGGGTATTGCGTGCACCGCGATCGCCTGTTCGCTAAGGCTTGCGCGGTCCAGTTCGGCAGCGACCGTGCCGTCGCGCATGACCAGCACGCGGTCGGCTAGCCGGATCACCTCGGGAAGCTCGGACGACACGACGATTACCGAATGTCCTTCGGCGGCGAGCTCCTCGATCAAGTGGTAGATCTCCGCCTTGGCACCGACATCGATGCCGCGCGTCGGCTCGTCGAACAAAAGGATGCGCGTTCCCGCCGCCAGCCAGCGGCCGATGATCGCCTTCTGCTGGTTGCCGCCGCTGAACAGCCGGATCGGCCGGTCGAGCAGGAACGGCCTGAGATTGACCCGCTTCATCTTCTCGGCCGCGACCCGTTTCAGCCTGGTGTGATCGATGACGCCGCGCGGCGCGAACACGCCCATCGATGCCAGCGCCATATTGCTGGAGATCGAGCGCAGCGGCACGATGCCTTCGCGCTTGCGCTCCTCCGGCACCAGGCCGATACCGGCGGCGATGGCATCGCGCGGACTGGAAAGTTTTACCGCCTTGCCGTCGATCTCGACCGCGCCTGATGACGCGCGGTCGGCGCCGGCCAGCAGCCGCAGCAGTTCGGTGCGGCCCGAGCCGACCAGGCCGGCAATGCCCAGCACCTCGCCGCGATGCAGGTCGAATGAGACGTCATGGACCTTGGTCGGCGAGGCGAGGCCGCGAACGCTCAACCTGACCTCGCTGGAGGTGTGCGAGCGGTGCTGTTCCTGGGCAAGCTCGCGGCCGACCATCATCGAAACGACGGCTTTTTCCGACACCTGCGCAAGATCGACGGACCCGACCACGACGCCGTCGCGCATGATGGTGGCGCGCTGGCAGATGCCGAACACCTCGTCCAATTTGTGCGAGACATAGACGACCGCGACACCGTCGCGGGCCAGGCCGGCAATGACTTCGGCCAGGCGCTCGAATTCTTTCGGCGTCAGGCTCGATGTCGGCTCGTCCATCGCCACGATGCGCGCGCGATCGAGTAGCGCCCGGGCGATCTCGACGATCTGCCGCTGCGCGACCTTCAGGCTGCCGAGCGGCGCTGCCGGATCGATCGTTGGGTCGATGGCCGCAAGGGCTTCCGCAGCGCGGCGTTCCTGCTCGCGCCGTGCGACGAAGATGCCGCCACGCGTCAGCGGATGGCCGAGGAACATGTTCTGGGCGACGCTGAGGTGCGGCACCTGCTGCAATTCCTGATGGATCATGGCGACGCCCGCGGCGCGTGCGGCGACCGGATTGCTCAGCGTCACCGGCTTGCCGTCGATCAGCACGCTTCCCGCCGTCGGCCTGTAGACCCCCGAAAGGATGCGCAGCAGCGTCGATTTGCCGGCGCCGTTCTCACCGAGCAGGCCATGAATTTCGCCGCCGCCGACCGAAAAGGACACATCGCTCAGCGCCCGCACGGCCGGAAACGTCTTGGAAATGCCCTCGAATTGCAGCCGGGGTGACATTGGTTCGTTCTCCGGGCAAGGGTGCCAGCCGTGAGCGAGATGCTCTTGCCGGCACCCGCCCTTGTGCCCTTAGTTGCCCGCTGCCGCGTCCTCGAGCAGCGCCTTGCGCACGGCGTCGCCGGCGCCGGAGTAACGGTCGGCGTTGTCCTTGGTGATCAGCGCCTGCGGCGTGGCGACGACGCGCGGCAGCTTCTGCCCGGCCACCAGTCGCAACGCCGATTCCAGCGCCACCTCGCCGGTCAGAACGGGGAAACTGTCGACCGTGCCGGTCAGTTCGCCGGCCCGGATCGAGGCATAGGCGTCGGAGATGCCGTCGGTGCCGAAGACGGCAACCTTGTCTTGCAGGCCGGCGGCCTTGACCGCTTCGACGATGCCCAGCGCCATGCCGTCATTGTTGGCATAGAAGCCGATCAGGTCGGGGTGCTGCTGCAGGATGTTGGTGGCCGCGTCGTAGGAGGTCTGGCGATCCCAGTTGCCGGGCACGCTGGCAACGACGTCGAACTTGCCGGCTTCGGTGATCGTGGTCTTGAAGCCGTCGGTGCGCTGGAGGGCCGCATAGACGCCGGCCTGGCCTTCCACGATGGCGACCTTGCCGCCATCCGGCCGGTTCTTGATGAACCATTTGGCGACGCGCACGCCGTTGTCGCGCTGGACATTGCCGACATAGTGCTCGGCCTGCGGAATGACCGCGTCATTGACGTTGACCACCGGCACGTTGGCGGCTTTGGCCTGTTCCATGATCGGCTGCAGGTTGGAGTCGGTCTGCGGCGAAACGAGAAGCACGTTGTAGCCCTGTGTGACCAGGCCTTCGGCGATGGTGAGCTGGCCGAGCTGGTCGCCCTCGCTCTGCGCCGCCTGGTAGACGACCGGGACAGCGACGCGGTCGCCAAACGACTTGTAGCCCTCACCTAGCGAGCGCCAGTATTCGTTGGTCAGCGTCTTGGAGACGGCGCCCGCCTTGGTGCCGTCGGGCAGCTTGGGGAACGCACCGAACTTGGCCTCGAGCTGCGACCAGTCGATGCGATCCTTCTCGGTGTCGGAATTGAGCGGCGCGAGGTCCGCGGAAAAAGCCGAGCCGATGGACAGCGCCATCAGTGCAGCGGTGGCGGTGGCAAGCAGAAATTTCATGGTCTTTCCTCCCTTGTTGAAAAACGGTCTATGCCGCCGGAGCCTCAGCTGTCCGGTCCGAGCATGGCTTCCTGGATGATGGCCTGCGACGCGACCGCGTCCTGACGGTCGACGGCGGTGGACAGGCGGTTGTCCTTTTCCAGCCGATCGACGACGCGCAGCATGCGCTTGACGGTGGTGATGTTGACTTCGCATTCGTGGACCGGATCGAGCCCGGTCATGTCGGGGAACGTGTCGAAGTAGATGGCGCCGGCATAGCCGTCGCGGCGGATCTGCCTGAGCAGCTCGATCGTCTGCAGCGTGTGCACCGCGCCGACCATCAGGCCGTCGTCGCGCTTGGCGTAGCCATCGTTGAGATGCACCCCGAGCAGCTTGCTATGGCGCGCCACGAGTGCTGCGGCAAAGGCCGGCTGCTCGTCGGCATAGAGCACATGAGCGAAATCGAGCGTCACGCCGAGATTGGGCAGGCCGATCTCGCGGATCGCCAGCAATGTCGTCGCCGCGTCGGGCATCAGGCTGTAGGAGCGCGGCTCGTTGGGCTTGTATTCGAGGCTGATCTGGCAATCGGGATCATGCGCCGCAACTTCACAGATTCCATCGATTTCGTGTTGCCACAGCGTCGTGTAATCGGCCTGGAAAGCATAATCGAAGCCATCCTGCCCTAGCCACAGCGTCATCAGACTGGCGCCCGCTTCGCGCGCTGCGTCAATGCCGGCCTTGGTCAGGTCGATGGCTTCGCGGCGAACCGCGGGATCAGGATTGGTGAAGGCACCGAGCTTGAAGGCCGGGTTGGAATAATAACGCATGGCGAAACCATTGATCGAAAGCCCGAGATCGCCGAGCTTTCGCGCCACTTCTGCAGGTTTTTCGCCGACATGGTCGGGAAAATTCAAGTCGAGGTCGGTCAGCCCCGCAACCTTCGCCGCACGCGCCGCCATCTGCAGCATCGACGGCTTGCCGACAAGATCCGGCCATTCGGCCTGCGGCCGCGAGGCAAAGGAATTCAGGCGCGTGGCGAAACGATTGGTTGTCATGGATGACCCTTCCATGGACATAACTTCACATATTTTAGGATATTTGTAAAGTTCTTATTCGAGAGATGAGCCATCCGCTGCGACCAAGCGGCGGACGCTGTTTCGATCCGGCATGATAGCGGCCGCAGACGAGCTCGGCCTCGAAGTGGTGGCCGCGCCGGAACCTTAGGGCTTAGCTCTCAAATGATCTGTCCGGCGCCGCCGATCGTAACCATGTACAACCGCTCGCAGCCCTTGCGTCTTGGGCGCCAATTGATCATCGTCGTTGGCACTATGTTGTGGCCGGGGGGTTCCGCACATGCCGACGCTTTATGCGCTGAAACCGGCCTTTCAGGCCAAGCTGCGGCCGCTCGCCGACCGGCTGGCCGTGGCTGGCGTCACCGCCAACCAGATCACGCTGCTGGCCGCCGCCCTGTCGCTCGCCACCGGCATTCTGGTCGCGGCCCTTGCCGGCCATCGCGCGGTCTTCCTGCTGATGCCGGTGGTGCTGTTTGCGCGCATGGCGCTGAATGCCGTCGACGGCATGCTCGCACGTGAGCATGGTCAGGCCTCGAAGCTTGGCATGTACCTCAACGAGCTCTGCGACGTCGTTTCGGACCTCGCGCTGATCCTGGCCTTTGCCGTCATCTTCCCAGCCTGGGGCGTCGTCGCGTTCGCGATCGCGGCGATCATCGTGGAGTTCACAGGCGTGCTCGGCATAGCGGCCGGCACGGGGCGCAATTATGCCGGGCCGTTCGGCAAGAGCGACCGGGCGCTGGCGCTCGGCATCATCGCCTTCCTCATCGCCTGCGGCCTGTGGATCGCGGCGATCGCGCCGTTTGTGTTTCCGGCAATGGCTACACTCTCACTGGTGACCGCCATCAACCGGATACGCAGCGGCCTTAACGGGAGCGACGATTGAAATTCCGGTCGCGTCCGCTAGGGGAAAACATGCTTCACGAACAGACGATCGCCGCCGCCGCGGCTTTGGCAAGCCTCAAGCGGGTCGCGCAGGAGCGCGTCTTCGGGAGCCATGACGGCACCGAGATCTTCTACCGCTACTGGCCGGCTGTCGGGCAACCCGCCAAGGGCGCGGTTCTGCTGTTTCACCGCGGCCACGAGCATGGCGGCCGCATGGCGCATCTGGTCGACGAACTCGACATGCCCGACCATGCCTTCTACGCTTGGGACGCGCGCGGCAATGGCCGCTCGGCCGGCGAGCGCGGCTACGCGCCGTCCTTTGCCGCGTTGGTGCGCGACATCGATTGTTTCGTGCGTGAGATCGGCAGCGACGGTTTTGGCCAGCGTGACATCGCCCTGATCGCGCAATCCTTCGGCGCCGTGCTCGCCGCCGCCTGGGTGCATGATTATGCGCCGCAGATTCGCGCTTTGGTGCTGGCCTCGCCGGCCTTTTCGGTCAAGCTCTACGTGCCTTTCGCCAAGCAAGGCATCGCGCTGTGGCAAAAGATCAAGGGGCGCTTCTTCGTCAATTCCTACGTCAAGGCCAAGTTCCTGACCCATGACGCCGAGCGCATCGCTTCCTTCGAGGCCGATCCGCTGATCACGCGGCCGATCGCTTCCAACGTCCTGGTCGAGCTTTACGACCACGCCGCGCGCATCGTCTCGGATGCCCGCGCCATCACTGTGCCGACGCAATTGCTGATCTCGGGCAGCGACTGGGTGGTGCGGCACGCACCGCAGCACGAGTTCTTCGTCAATCTCGCCAGCCCGGCCAAGGAACGGCACGTGCTGCCCGGCTTCTTCCACGACACGCTGGGCGAACGCGACCGCAGCCAAGCGCTCGACCTGATCAAGCCGTTCCTCGAAAGACAGTTCGCGACGTCAGCGAAGCCGGTCGACCTGACCGCGGCCGACCGCGCCGGCTACACGCGCGACGAGGCCGACCGGCTCGCCTCGCCGCTGCCGCTGCTATCGCCCAAGGGCCTCTATTGGGCAATGAGCCGTGCCTCGATCCGCATGGGCGCATGGCTGTCATCAGGCCTGCAGACAGGCATTGCCACCGGCTTCGATTCCGGCTCGACGCTCGACTATGTCTACGAGAACGAGGCGCGGGGCAGCAGCCCGCTCGGCCGCATGATCGACCGCACCTTTCTCGACGCCATCGGCTGGCGCGGCATCCGGCAGCGCAAGCTCAATCTGGAAGAGCTGATCGGCAGCGCCACCGAGACGCTGCAGGCCGCGGGCCGCCCGGTCCATATCGTCGATATCGCCGCCGGCCACGGCCGCTACGTGCTCGACGCCGTCGCCAAATGCGCAGTGCCGCCGGCCAGCGTGCGGCTACAGGATTTCTCCGACCTCAACGTTTCGCGCGGCTGCAAGCTGATCGCCGAGCGGCACCTGCCGACCAGCGTCTCGTTTCATCAGGCCGACGCCTTCGACCCCAAAATGCTTGCCGGGCTGAAGCCGGCGCCGGACCTCGCCATCGTCTCCGGACTCTATGAGTTGTTTTCCGACAACACCATGATTGCCCGCTCGCTGGACGGGCTGGCCAAGGCGATGCAGCCCGGCAGCCTGCTTCTCTACACCAACCAGCCCTGGCATCCGCAGCTCGAAATGATCGCGCGCAGCCTTACCTCGCATCGCGGCGGCCAGGCCTGGGTGATGCGCCGGCGCACGCAAGGCGAGATGGACCAGCTGGTGGCGGCGGCCGGCTTCGAGAAACTCGACCAGCGCATCGACCAGTGGGGCATCTTCACCGTTTCCGTCGCGCGGCGCGTCTGAGCATGGTCGTGCCTATCCTTGGCGCTGACCCTGCCCTTTCTGCTCCTGCGCGCGAGCCGTACGCCGGGATCGTGCTGCGGGCGGCATTGTGGCTGGCGTTTCTGGCGCCGTTCTTCTACGCGACCTACGGTTTCGCCAACTGGCTGGCGTCGCAGCGCGACGATGTCGGCAGCATCGTCTTCGCCTGGGAGCGCGCCGTCCCGTTCATCGCCTGGACGATCGTGCCCTACTGGTCGATCAACCTGTTCTACGGCCTGTCGCTGCTGTTGAACGATACCAAGAGCGGCGTCGACCGTCTCGCCGGCCGCTATCTCACCGCCCAGATCGTCGCCGTCGCCTGCTTCATCGTCTTCCCGCTGACCGCGACCTTCATGCGGCCGCAAACATCCGGCCTGCCGGGCTTCATGTTCGCTGTGCTCGGCGGCTTCGACAAGCCGTTCAACCAGGCGCCGTCGCTGCACATTGCGCTGCTGGTCATCATCTGGGATCACTGGCGTTATCGGCTCAAAGGCGCGACCAGCATCGTCTGGCATGCCTGGTGTCTGCTGATCGGCGCCTCGGTGCTGACGACATGGCAGCACCATGTCATCGATATCCCGACAGGCGCGCTGCTCGGCTTCTTTGCCCTGTGGCTGTTCCCGCGCGAGGGCGAATTGCCGTTCGCCGGCTTCCACCTAGCCGCCGATGCCAAGGCCCGGCGGTTGGCTCGGTTCTATGCGCTTGGCGCGGCGCTGGCGCTGGCCGGCACCGTTGCCGGCGCCTTTGTCTCGGCGCTGTGGCTCATCCTTTTGTGGCCCGCGCTGGCGCTGGCCATCGTCGCCTTCGCCTATGCCGGGGCCGGCGCCAAGGTGTTTCAGAAAGCGGCCGACGGCAGCGCCTCGCTGGCCAGCCGTATTTTGCTGCTGCCTTACCGGCTTGGCGCAAGGATCAATGTCTGGGCGTGGACGCGCACGCTGCCGGCGCAGATTGTGGTCGCCGACGACGTCTTCCTCGGCCGCTTTCCGACAGCTGCTGAGGCCGACACTTTCGGCACGGTGATCGACCTTGCCGGCGAGCTGGAAAGGCCGCGCGGCGTGACCTGTCGCTGGATAGGTATCGCCATGCTCGATCTTTTGCCGCCGTCGCCAGAGGCGCGAGCGCAAGCGGTGGCGGCGATCGAAGCGGCTCGCAGCCACGGCACCGTGCTGGTCTGCTGCGCGCTCGGTTTCCAGCGCAGCGCCGGCGTCGTTGCTGAATGGCTGGTTGCCACTGGCCGCTCGCCGACGCCGGCGCAGGCGCACAAGCGGCTCGCAGCATCGGGCCGGCCGGTGCATCTTCAGATCAGGGTGGACGAGCCGGCATGAAAAGCGACGCCTATCAGGACAGGGCCGAGGCGTTCGCAGCCGGGCTGATGGTGCAGGCGGCGTGGCCGATTCTGCTGCTGGCGGCCGCCTTGATGGCCGCGCCGATCATTGGCGCGGTGGCCGGGCCGCAGGCAACGCCCATATCGGCCGCGGCCTGGCTGATCGCGGCAGCGAGCGCGGCGGCCACCCTCGCCTACTCTGCTTTGCTTGTCTTCGACGCGCTGCTGTTCCGGCTGATGGCCAGCCACGCCAGCGAGGCCGCAGCTGGTGCCGCGGTCGACGAGGTGCTGGCGCGCATGCGGCTGAAACCTCCCTCTGCCGGCGGCCGCTCGCTCGACCGGCGCATGGCGGGCACGCACCGCCTGCTGGCAAGGCAGCGCATCGCGATCGGCCTGTTCGGGGCGGCGTCCCTCGTCGCGGCCTTTGTCTGAGCCAGCCGATGAGCAAGCTCGGCACTCGCACCTTCACCATGCTGCAGACCGTGACCTCGGTCGGCCTGTCGGCGCTGGCCTGGGCGGTGACCGGCGTGCGGCCGATCTGGAACGGCAGCCAGCCGTCGGACCGGCAGCGCATCTACTTCGCCAACCATGCCAGCCACGGCGATTTCATCCTACTGTCGGCCTGCCTCAGCGAGAAGGAGCGCGCTCGCACCCATGCGGTCGCTGCCGCCGACTATTGGGGAAAATCGCGGCTGCGCCGTTTCATCGCGCAGGACATGCTGTCCTCCGTCCTCATTCACCGGCAGTGGACAGATGAGACGCAGAATCCAATTGCCATCATGCTGTCGGTGCTCGACGAGGGCCATTCGCTGATCGTCTTTCCCGAAGGCACGCGCAACATGACCGACCAGCCGCTGCTGCCGTTCCGCTCCGGCCTCTACAATCTGTCGATGGCGCGGCCCGACGTCGAACTCATCCCGTGCTGGATCGAGAATATGTCGCGTGTGCTGCCCAAGGGTCAGTTCGTGCCCGTGCCGCTGCTTTGCCGCGTCGTCTTCGGCGCGCCGATTGCGATTGCGCCTGGCGAGGAACGCCGCGCCTTCCTCGACCGCGCCCGCGAGACGCTGCTTGCGCTGAACCCCCGCCCGCCAGCGCATGATGCGGAAAAGTGGAATCCGGCTTTCCGAAAAACATCCTGCGACCCCTGAGAGACGACCAGACAACATGCCAATGCGCGAGATCCTCATTCTGATTGTCGGACTCACTGCGGTGCTGATAACGGCGAGCCTGGTCGCCGGCATTCTGTCGTGGCGCGCGCCGAAGCCGCTGCCCTCGACGCTGATCAACCTCAACCAGCGCATCAATGCCTGGTGGGTGATGGTCCTGGCGATCACCGTCGCCTTCTTCTTCGGTCGCCACGGCATGACCATCCTGTTCGCGCTGATCTCGTTTGCGGCGCTGCGCGAATTCGTGACTTTGACGCACACCCGCCGCAGCGACCACTGGGTGCTGCTCGGCATGTTCGGCATCATCATCCCGTTCCAGTATTGGCTGGTGTGGACCGCCTGGTACGGCCTCTTCACCATATTCATCCCGGTCTATTGCTTTCTGCTTATGCCGGCGATCACCGCGCTCCACGGCGATACCGAACGATTTCTCGAGCGCGTCTCGGCGCAGCAATGGGCCGTCATGATCTCGGTCTACTGCGTCAGCCACGTGCCGGCGCTGCTGACGCTCGAGGTGCCCGGCTTCGAAGGTCGCAATTTGCTGCTGATCGCTTTCCTGATCATCGCCGTGCAAGGCAGCGACGTGCTGCAATACATTTTCGGCAAGCTGTTCGGCAGGCATCTGATGTCGCCCAAGGTATCGCCGTCGAAGACTTGGGAGGGCCTGATCGGCGGGCTGGTGGCATCGAGCCTGCTCGGCGCGCTGCTGTCGTTCCTGACGCCGTTCTCGCCGCTCCAGGCAGCGGGTGTCGCCTTCATCGCCTGCCTGATGGGATTTCTCGGCGGACTGGTCGCCTCCGCCATCAAGCGCGATCAGGGGGTGAAGGACTGGGGCCATCTGATCGAGGGCCATGGCGGCATGATGGACCGCGCCGACAGCCTGGTCTTCGCCGCCCCGGTTTTCTTCCACACGGTTCGCTATTTCTGGACGTGACAGCGCACTGCAGCCTTATTTTGCAGCCGCAAGCGGCGCTTTCTTGGCGGCCGGCGGCCGACGGCGAATGCGGCGCCTGGCAGCGGCCTTCAGCGCGACGGGCGGATCGCTCGACAACGCGCCCAATACGGCATCGACCATGCCATGGGCCACAAAATCGGCATTGATGTCGTTGGCCAATTTGGCGGCTGTCTCCTTGTTGTCGCCGTCGGTCGCTGACCAGAACACGATGCCCACCCGTAGCGCCCTTTTGATACGTTTCAGCCGACGAACCAGGAAACGGGCGTGCTTGACTGAGTCACGGTTCAGAAAGCCGACCACAACGGCGTCGACAGCGTCGAGCTCAAGCCGGCGAATGCTCGCCGGATCCATTTCGGCAAAGCTCGCCTTCGATATCGTTGCGCCCTGGACTTCGAGCACCTGCGCCAGCATGGCGGCGGCGGCATCGTCGAGTTCGCCGCGTCCGCCGGCGCACACCACCGCCATGTCCGTGCCATCAGGCAACTCGACGTCGTCCTCGCCTTCCCCCTGAGTCTCCTTGTCCTTGCGCGAGCCGGTTTCCTCGGCGGCGGCTGGGTCTTCCTCCTCTGCTTCTTCCTGTGCGCTGTCGTCGAGGTTCGCCACCAGCGTCTGCGCACTGGCCGCCACCTGCCGTCTTTGCTCATCGCCCATGACGCCCCGCACGCGATCCTGTTCGCCGAGCAGAAGTGCGGGAATGGCGACCTTATCGTAGAATTCGAACAGATATTTTTCCTCCAGGATCTCCTCGGCGTGATCTGTGGCTTCCTCTGGATCACCGGCCAACAGCCGTTGGTAGAGCCGAGCATGCGGTTCGAGCACGGGTTCGTTGCCGAACAGGACGTCGAGGAATTCGAACTGCGGCACGTGCCTGCCGAGCACGACGAGACAGACAGTGAGCGGCGTCGACAGAACCAGGCCCAGCGGCCCCCAGAGCCAGGTCCAGAAGATAGCCGCAACGATGATGGCCAATGGTGAAAGCCCCGTTCGTGAACCGTAGAGCCACGGTTCGACCACGTTGCCGGTTATCATTTCCATGGCCACGAACAGCCCGGCGGTCCACAGCACGAGCGACCAGCCGGGAGCCACGGCAAGCGCCAGAAACAGAGGCAGCAGCGCACCAACGATCGGGCCGATATAGGGAACAAAGCGCAGCGCCAACGCCAGCAGGCCCCACAGCATCGCATTCGGTATGCCCAGAACCCAAAGCCCGAATGCAATCGGCACGGCATAGACGATGTTCACCACTAATTGCATGAGTAGATATCGGCCGACCCGCTTGCCCGCTTCCTGGAGCGCCTCGGTGGTCCGATGAAGATCACCGTACCCGACGAGGCGTATGAAACGATCGCGCAGGTCCTCGCGCTCGAGCAGCATGAAGATGACGACGACGATGATCAGGCCGGCCGACGCTAGCGGGCTGATCAGCGGGCCGATCAGGTTCTGAAGAACCTGGAGCGGCCTTTCGCGCGCGATGATCTCGACAGGCACCGGCTCGCGCTCTGGCTCATCTGCGGTAAGCGGTGAGGCTTCCTGCCTGTCGAGTTCCTGGCCAACGCGTTCGATCACCCCGCCCAGCCTGGCGATGATGCCGCCGCCGACGCCGGTTTCCTTCAGGGACCTGACCTTGGTCAGGATATTCGACTGGTAAAGCGGGATGTTCTGCGCCAGTTCGCTGACCTGAGTGACGACAATGAAGGAGAATAGCGCAAGGACCGTGAATGCACTCAGCACGCTGGCGATGACGGCCGGGAGACGGGGAAGGCCGACTCGTTTGAGTGCCGAAACCATGGGCGCAAGCGCAAATGTAAGCAGCAGAGCGATTGCGATCGGCAGGAAAACCTCGCGCCCGAAATACAGGGCCGCAACCGCCGCGACGACAGTCGCGACGGTGGGCAGTGACATGCGCGGGAGGGTTCTGGCAGAGGAAACAACGCCCATCACCCCAAGCTCGGCGGAGTGCATGCCGTTTCGACGATTGGCCGCCACTTGATACCTCCGCCCTGCCATAGCCATGATCGGGCATGTTGAGCCGGCGTGCAACTTCCGCTTCTTCGCGCCGGCGAGTTCGAAGACGCGAGCGGCAAGGGCGGGCGCTTGGCGGTCCGACTGGACATCAGGACGGGCGCTTTAATCGCCGGACACAACAACTGACGTAGTGATCGGTTCCGCAGAGGCAGAAGACGAGCTCCGGCCTAGCCCGAATGGCTCAGCCAATGACGGTCGAACACGTCGAGAACGGCGCGGAATTCGGCCGGCGGGATCTGGCTGGCGCTACCGTCGCTGTCTCCGGCGAGGAATTGCGCCAGCTGCCGGTCGACCGCTTCCGGCTGCTCGACGGTCACGCCTAGCGATGCCAAATCCCTAGCAATCGACCCGTCGGGCGGCAGATATCCGCCCCATGCCTCGGGCACCGGGTCGCGCAAGCGGACGATCAGGATTCTAGTCAAGGATGGCTGCGGCTCCGGGCCGATGATTGTGGTGCCGCACATATAGCCGCCAAGCACGCTTCCCGGCCGCGACTGTGGGAACAGGCAGAGGAAGAAATGGGCATCGCCGCCGGTTTCCTTCAGAAACGCATAAAGGCCGCGTTTTGCCGGGCTCACCGGACCGCCGACCAGCAGTTGTCCGGTCGGCAACACCTCTCGATAGGCGGCAGTCAGGCCGCGCGCACCCGGCCCAGTCTCAATCGACAGGCTGCCCCTGATCAACTGGCCGCGATAATAGGGCGACAAAGCATGCGAATAGCACGCATAGGTTCCGGCAAGGGCCAATCCGAGGCTTCGCTCCTCATGCCCAGACGATGCCTCGAACTGCGCGCCGACGCGGCGTTCCAGTTCGGCCCTCTCGATGCCGTGGCGGGCGCAGATCGCCGCGGTGAAGCCTGGCAGGTCGCTCTCGGCGATCCAGGCGCCTGGCTGCTCCAGCTTGAGAACCTTCGACCAATCGTCGTAGACGCTGAGCTGGCGTGGCTGGGCGCGGCCCTGCAGCCATTTGTCGGCGCGGCCGAGATCGAACGCCGTGTTCGGGTTGACGTTCCGGAACGCCGCCGCAAGGTCCTTGCGGCTGATGGTTCCCAGCAGGGCCACAGTCAGCCGTAACTTCTGCGCGATATGCTGTGCCATCCCACCTGCCCCTTTATGCCACCGCAAGGCTTAACATGTGCCAGCACTTGCTCCCACCGCATTCATCGCGGGCCGGGCCTCTCCTAAAGTCGATATTCCAGGAAATCCGCAGAAATCCATGCCGTTCCACGCACCTGCCCTTTTCGCCCCGGCAGGCGGCGCTAAGGTCGCGGAGGGCAAGGGCAAAACCGTATAGAACTCACGCTAATGTAGGCTTGAATACCAACACCCTTCCTCAGTCATTTGAACGACGGCGAAGCCGAGTTCTCGCAACCAGCGCAAGATGCCGCCTCAACAAGGAAGGAATAATTCGATGTCCTGGACTGCATCTCCCAAAATCTCCTTCACCGCGATTGCGGCTGGATCCGCCGCACTGCTGCTGCTGACCTTCGGGCCGGACGGACCGTCGCGAGCCGCTGCCGGCTCGCGCGCTGCAGCGACATATGGCAAGCAGGCTAAGCCGGCCATCGAGCCGACGCGCATCGAAGTCGACGGTGGCGCGCACGTGATACGCTTTTACATCGACGGCAAGCAGGTCGCCCTGCTCGACTCCACCGGCTTCAAGGATTGATCTCACACCGGCGCTGGCCGCGACATCGGCGGCCAAGCGCGACTGGATGTCCGTGTTCGGCCGCGCCGTTCCGGGCTTCGGCCGCCTGATGCGGCTGCGAGCCTAATACGCGCCGGCACCTGCTCCGTTCCCCACGGGCCGCACTTTTCCACAAGCCGATATTCCAGGAATTCCACAGAATTCCACGCCCTTCCACACAGCGGCCGTGTTCGGGCCGGCGGCCGGGGTTAACCTTACGTTAACCATAGAGGGATCCGTCATGAAACTTGCCCTATCTGCACTGCTCGCCGTGCTCGCATTGTCGCAAACCGTGGAGGCTAAGACGAAAGTCGTTGCCGCCGATGCGAAAGCAGCCACAGCCGAGAAAAGCCGGCCGGTGCTCGACAATAAGGCTACCGGTGGGATTACCGCGTCGTCCGGTGCGATGGCGGCGCCGGCCGGCAAGGATGTGCCCAGTCCGTATCCGCCGGCGATCTATTTCAATTTCTAGAGTCTCATGCATCCCTAATGGACGGGACTCTATCTTTTTATTCGACCGTGCCACTTGCGGCGCCCGACAGGCCCCGGGGATCAACACACCCGGGATCGACAGGTTTGGCGGCGGCGTGTCGGGCCATGACAGGATTGCCAGGCTCGCCTCCTGCCTCAGCCGATCCTGACGACGAAATGCTTCGTGACCGGCTCGATGATCTTCCACGTTCCCTTGAAATCGGCCTCGACCACGAAGGCATCGCCGGGACCGACTTCGACGGGCGCGCCGCCATCGGGGGTGATGACGATGCGGCCTGATATCATGTGCACGAATTCATAGTCGCTGTAGGTCGCGTGGTAGGTGCCGGGGGTAGCCTGCCATGTTCCCGACATGACCTTGCCGTCCTCGGTAGTGTGCTGGACGGCAGTCTTCATGGTCGGGTTGCCGTCGACAACGATCCAGCCCGCGAGATCGCCCGCCTCCCCGTTTTTGATTGCGCCGAATTTGAGGATGGTCTTCTCTGTCATGGTCGGGCTCCGTTTGACCTGTGCCGGCATTGGCTGTCGGTCAATAGCCGAAGCACCTGATATGGGCAACGTGGGTGCCCGGCATGCTTGACCTGGCCGCCATCCGCCGGATAGTCCGTGGACCGGCCCCATGAAAGAACCGACATGACAGACGCGATCGTAAAAGACAGCAACGGCGCCCAGCTGAACGAGGGCGATTCCGTGACCCTGATCAAGGATTTGAAGGTCAAGGGCACGTCGGAAACGATCAAGCGCGGCACGCTGGTGAAGAACATTCGCCTCACCGGCAATCCGGGCGAGATCGAGTGCAATACCAAGCAGGTGAAGGGCCTGGTGCTGAAAACCGAGTTCCTGAAGAAGGCGTGATCGGCTGAGAACGCCGCCTGCTCCATGATCTGCGCGGGCTCCTCGACCTTGCAAGCGGAAGCCTCTGGGAATCGGCGCTTCTGAACCGCGCAGGCAGATGGCAGACACGGCATCGCTGCGGTGCGAAATGACGACGCCATGGCCGCGCAGGGCCGCTCCTTGAAGGCCGTCGAAAGCGCAATATATCAATGACTAAGCGTGCGTTGCACGCGACGTGGTGCTTTGGTCAAACTTCATCTGTGGAGGTTGTCATGGCAAACAATGTGATGGAAGGAAAGAAGGCCCAGGACTGGATCAACCTGATCCTTGCGGTCTGCCTGTTCGTCTCACCCTGGGTACTCGGCTTCGCTGCTGAAACCAATCCTGCGTGGAACGCCTGGATCGCCGGCGTTGTGCTCGGTGCTTTGGCTATCACGGCGCTTTCGGTATTCGCCGAGTGGGAAGAGTGGGTAAATCTTGTTGTCGGGCTCTGGCTGATCGTTTCGCCCTGGCTGCTCGGCTTCATGGCGAACGCCAACGCGATGGCGACCCATATTGTCCTCGGCGTGCTGGTGGTTGCGGCATCGGCCTGGGCGGTCTGGGACTCGCGTCATCATCCGCCGGCGCATGCGTGATCGGTGACGACCAAGGGGAGGAGCCCGCCGCTCGCGCGCCGGGCTCCTCTAAAGCCTGAGATCGGTACGCAGGCCCGCTAGCCGGGCCAGTTATTCTACTTGTGCTCAAAAATCGGCCGCCGCGGCGGATGCAGACGGCGGCGCTGATGTGCACGCCGACGAGCACGCCGCGAACCTCCACTTATGTTGCACTGCGTTAGATTTGTTGCATTGCAATATCCGCGCATCGCGTCGAGTCTTCGCAACGGGTGGGCTTTTCAACGACCTACGCGAGGTATCGCCGTGTCAGCATCGTTTCGGCCTGATATCGAAGGGCTGCGTGCGCTGGCGGTGTCGGGCGTCGTCGCGTTCCATTTCGGTCTGTCGGACCTGCCGGGCGGCTTCACCGGCGTCGACATCTTCTTCGTCATCTCCGGCTATCTGATCACCGGCCAATTGCTGCGGGAAATCGCCGAGGACGGCCGGCTGAACCTGTGGCGCTTCTATGCAAGGCGCGCCCGGCGCCTGCTGCCGGCCTCGCTGTTCGTCATCCTCGTCACGCTGGTCGCAGGTTACTTCATCCTGTCGCCGGACGAACAGGCACTCTATTCGAAAGGCGCCATGTTCGCCTCGGCCTATGCGATCAATTTCTGGCTGATCCGCTGGGCGTTCGACTATTTCGCCCCCGATGCGGCGAACAACCCCTTCATCCACTTCTGGTCGCTCTCGGTCGAGGAGCAGTTCTACCTCGTATGGCCGGGGCTGCTTCTGCTGGCCGCATGGCTGCGCCCGGGCAAGCGCGCCGCGATCCTGGTGATCGGCGTCGCCGGCGTGGTGTCGTTCGCCGTCTGCGCCTGGCTCACCACCGTGGCGCAGCCCTGGGCCTTCTATTTCTCGCCGCTCAGGGCCTGGGAATTTGCCGCCGGCGGCCTGGCGACGATGGCGCCGGCAAAATTCTGGCGGGAGCGCCCACAACTGGGCGCAGCATTGGCATGGTTTGGCCTGGCCCTGATCGCCGGTGCCTATCTGACCTTCAGCGAGCAGGACACCCCCTTCCCCGGCGTCGCGGCGGTGGTGCCGGTGGCCGGCACCGTGCTCCTGCTGCTCAGCGGTTCCGGCAATGCTCAAAGAGGACCCAGCGCCGTGCTGGCGCTGCCGCCGTTGCAATGGGTGGGGAAACTTTCCTACTCGCTCTATCTCTGGCATTGGCCGGTCATCGTCTATGCGACGATGATGGTTCCCGATCTTTCCTGGCCCGGGCGGCTTGCCTGCGCAGCATTGACGCTGGCGCTCTCGATCTTCACCTATAATTTTATCGAGAACCCGATCCGCCGCAACGGCTGGCTGATGGCGAATGCGGCGCGCGCGCTTGTCCCCGCCGCAATGCTGACCGGTGCCAGCGTGGTGGCGACCTATGCCAATGCGCGCCTTGCCGTGCACGATCTCGACCCCTCACAGCGCATCATTGCCGAAACTGCCGCACAACCCTCCACTGCCCGCGCCAAGGTGGGCTGCGTTCTCGACTACGAGACCGTCACGCCGAAGCCTTGCGTGTTCGGCGCCAAGAACGCCGAGCACTCGATCGCGCTGTTCGGCGATTCGCACGCCGACCACTGGTCGACGCCGCTGATCGAGGCGGCGAAGAAGAACAATTACAAGGTCGTCACCTGGCTCAAATCCGCGTGCCGGGCCTCACGGCTGACGGTCTGGAGCTCGAAGCTGAAGCGCGACTACACCGAGTGCGATCAATGGCGCGAGCAATCGATCAAGGAGATCATCGCCCTGCGCCCGAGCCTGGTGGTGATCTCGGAGATATCGCTGACCAGCTCGCGCAAACTGTCACCCGACGTGAAGGTGCCCGACACCCAGGATCAGGACTGGCAGGCCGGTCTGCGCGCGACGCTGCAGGCCTTCAGCCAAGCCGGGCTGAAGGTCGCCTTCATCCGCGATGTGCCGTTCAACGGCATGTTCGCCGACACCTGCGTGGCCCGCGCGCTGTGGCGCGGACAGGCGCCGTCGGTATGTGACGCACCGCGAAGCGACGCCGCCAACGATGCCGTGGCCGCGGTGGAGCGCGATATCGTGCGCGCCATTCCCAACGCGACCTATATCGATATGACCAACCGGTTCTGCGACGCCAAGACCTGCCATGTCTTCATCGACGGCAAGCTGGCCTACCGCGATCGCCACCACATGGCGACGCCCTTTGCGCAAACGCTGGAGCCGCCGGTCGAGCGCGCGCTGTTCTCGAAGGTGGCGGCGGAGAAATAAGGGCGGCGCAAGACGCGCCTTTCACCCCTCGTCTCAGTGCAGGCCAAACTCACGCAGCAGTTCTTCGCGATAGCGCACGAACCGGCTTTCGCTGCGATCGCGGGGGCGCGGCAGCTCAACCTCGACCAGCCGTGCCGTGCCGCCTTTCTCCCTGGGCAGGATCAGCACCCTGTCCGCAAGATAGATCGCTTCCTCCAGATCATGAGTGACCATGACCATGGTGACGTTCTCCTCGCTCCAGATGCGCGCCAGCTCCTCTTGCATGCCGATCTTGGTCATGGCGTCGAGCGCGCCTAGCGGCTCGTCGAGCAGCAGGATTTCAGGCTGCACGGTCAAGGCCCGGGCGATGCCGACGCGCTGCGCCATGCCGCCCGAAAGCTGCCGGGGATAGGCATCGCTGAATTCGGCCAGGCCGACGAGCGCGGTATAGAAGCGGGCCTTGTCCTCGGCCTCCGCCTTGGGCACGCCCCGCACTTCGAGGCCAAAGGCGACGTTGCCGAGCACTGTCAGCCAGGGCAACAGGCGCGGTTCCTGGAAGATGACCGCGCGCTCGGCGCCGACGCCATGGACCGGCTTGCCGTCGATCGCGACCCCGCCGCTGTCTGCTGCCTCCAGCCCGGCAAGAATGCGCAGCAGCGTGGTCTTGCCCGATCCGCTGGCGCCGACGATGACAAGACATTCGCCGGAGCGGATATCAAGGTTGAGCGCCCTCAGCACGGCAAGAGGGCGCCCACTGAGGGTGAAGGATTTGGAGAGGTCGCGTATGGTGACCTCGCCGCCGCTTGTGGTGGCCATGGCGCCCGTCTCCCGGTCAGTTGGTCTTCGTTTCGCCGCGCCGGTAAAGGATGTCAGCGGCTTTCAGCTTGCCCTTGGGCAAGCGGCCGTCGCGCTCGAGCACGCTGACCCAGAAGTCGATGTCACGATCGTCAGCCTTCGCCCCTTCGCGCAGGCCGAAGCCGGTCCAGTAGCGTGCCAGCGCGCCATTTTCGCCGCGCTTGTCGAGGATGTCCGCAAGCACCTTGCGCGCCTCGTCCGGGTTCTGGCGCGACCAGTCGGCGGCGCGCGCCGACTGCTCGACGAAATTGCGGGCCCCCTCCGGATGCGCCGTGATGAAGTCGCGCCGCAGGACGATGAAGCCGCCGGCCAGTTCGCCCAGCACATCGGTGTCGTTGAACACGCCGCGCACGCCGCCATTGTCGACAAGGGCGCCGGCAAACGTCGCCTGCCAATAGCCGAGTGCCGCGATATCGACCTGGCGCGACCGCAAGGTCTGTTCAAGCTGTGGCCCGGGCACCACGACGAGGTTGGCGGCATCCGGCGGCAGGCCGGCGCCGTGCAGCGCCTCGCGCACGGTATAGTCGAGATGGGCGCCGAGCGTGTTGACCGCAATGGTCTTGCCGGTGATGTCGGCAATCGATTTGATCGGACTGTCTTCCAGCACGTAGAAGACGCTGCGCACTTGGCTGTTGATGCCGTTGCTTGGATAGGCGGCGACGAAGTCGTTGCCACCGGAGATCGAATTGATCACCGCAGCGGTTGCGGCCGAGCCGAGATCGACGCTGCCGGAGGCGAGCGCGAACAGCGATTCCGGGCCGCCGCCGGAGTAGCCGACATTCTCCAGCTTGACGCCGAAATCCTTGAAATAGCCGAGCTCGTCCGCCAGCTCATGCGGCGAGATGCTGCCGCGGCTGGCAAGGTAGCGCAACGTGACCGGCGCGGCTTGCGCAGCGGCAAAGCGAGGCAGGCCGGCGGCGATGATGCCGGCGGCAAAGGGAGCGCCGGCAAGCAGGGAACGGCGAGTGATTGGCATGGTCCGGTCTTTCTTGTTGGAGAGGTTGGCCTGTTGGAGAGGATGGCCTGTTGGAGAGATGGTGAGAGCTGGTCAGTCGATGGGATCGCTCCAGCGGCAGAGCCGCCGCTGCAGGCTGACCAGGGCCTGGTTGGCGATCAGGCCGAGCCCGGCGAGGATGACGATCGCCGCAAACATCAGCGGGATCTGGAAGTTGTACTGCGCGTTCATCACCTGGAAGCCGATGCCCTTGTTGGCGCCGATCATTTCGGAGGCGATCAGCAACAAGAGCGCCGTGGTCGCACTCAGCCTTAAGCCCACGAAGATCGACGGGACGGCCCCTGGAAGCACGACACGGCGAAACACGGTGAGCCGCGCGGCGCCGTAGACCCGGGCCATCTCGAGCAGTTTCGGATCGACTTGCTTGACGCCGCTGATGGTGTTGAGCAGCAGCGGAAACAGCGTCGCCCAGAAGATGACGAAGACCTTTGATGCCTCCCCCAGCCCGAGCAGCAGGATGAACACCGGGTAGAGCGCCAGCGCCGAGGTCTGCCGGAAAACCTGCAGGATCGGATCAAGCGCGGTTTCGACGGCGCGCACCTGGCCCATGAACAGACCGAGCGGGATAGCAACCGCCACGGCCGCCGCGAAGGCGAGGCCGGCGCGCTGCAGGCTGATGGCGATGTCGCCAAGCAAGGTGCCGCCGGCCAGACCGTTCCACAATGCGATGACGATCGTGTCGATCGGCGGCAATACCGCGGCGTTGACCCATCCCGCGCGGCTCGAGACCTGCCAGATCGCGAGGAAGGCGATCAGGATGCCGTAGCGGGACAGGAAGCGGACGACAGTCCGATTGGCCAGGCGAGGGAAATCGGCGCCAAGGCTGGTTCTGTCGGCATGTGCAGGGATCGTGACCCGCTGCTCGATGTGTTGCAAACTCATCGTCTTGCCCTTCGCTTTAAGAGAATCTATTCGGCGGCCAGCACCTTCGAGCGGGCGGCGGTCCAGGGGTTTTCCGGTCGCCTGAGGCCGAGATTCTCGCGCAGCGTCCTGCCTTCATAGGCGGTGCGGAACAGGCCGCGGCGCTGCAGCTCGGGGATCACCAGGTCGACAAAGTCGTCGAGCGCGCCAGGCAGCCATGGCGGCAGGATATTGAAGCCGTCGGCGGCCTCGTTGCCGAACCATTCCTCCAGCTGATCGGCGACCTGCACCGCGCTGCCGATGACGGTGTAGTGGCCGCGGGCCGTTGCCACCCATTGGTAGAGCTGGCGGATGGTGAAGTTGTGCTCGTCGGCAATCTGGCGGATCAGCGCCTGGCGACTCTTCATGCCTTCGGTTTCCTTGCTCGGCGGCAGCGGTCCGTCGAGCGGGTAACCGCTGATGTCGAGCGTCTGGCCGGCCAGCCCGTTGAGCAGGGCGACGCCATCCTCGGGCAGGATCAGCTCGTTCAGCTGCTGGTACTTGGCGCGGGCTTCCGCTTCGGTGCGGCCGACGAAGGGCGCCACGCCCGGCATGATCAGCACCTGTCCGGGATCGCGGCCGGCAGCCTTCACACGAGCCTTGATGTCACGATAGAATTCTTGCGCCGAGGCCAGGTTCTGATGGGCGGTGAAGATGACCTCAGCCGATTGGGCGGCGAGCTTGCGGCCGTCCTCCGACTGCCCGGCCTGCACCACCACCGGGTGCCCTTGCACCGGGCGCGGCACATTGAGCGGGCCTTTGACGCTGAAATGCTGGCCCTTGTGGTCGATGTCGTGAAGCTTGTCCTTGTCGTAGAAGCGGCCCGACTTCTTGTCGCGGATGAAGGCGTCGTCTTCCCAGCTGTCCCACAGCGCCTTGACCGTCTCGACATGCTCATGCGCGCGGGCATAGCGCTCGGCGTGGTTCGGCTGGACGTCGCGGTTGAAATTGCGCGCGGTGTCGTCACCCGCCGAGGTCACGACGTTCCAGCCGGCCCGGCCATTCGACAGAAGGTCGAGCGAGGCAAATTTGCGGGCGAGCGTATACGGCTCCTCATAGGTGGTGGAGGCGGTGGCGATGAAGCCCAGATGGGTGGTGAGCGGCGCCAATGCGGCAAACAGCGTCACCGGCTCGAACCCGGCGATCTTGGCATTGCCGCCTTCGCGGGCGCCGAGGCCAACGGTCAGATTGTCGGCGAGGAAATAGGCGTCGAACAGGCCGCGTTCGGCGGTCAGCGCGAGCTGCCTGTGGAACTCGAAATTCGTCGCGCCGTCGGCCGGCGCCTCAGGATGGCGCCAGGCTGCGATATGCTGTCCGCCACCGGGCAGGAAGGCACCAAGCTTGATCTGTCTGGACTTGCTGGGTCTGGTCATTGCGGGTTCCTTCTGTGCTGTGCGGAAAGGGAATCGGCTGACCGGCGTTCAGGCGGCAAGACCGACGCTGCGTGGCGTTCCGGCCACCCGGCATGCTTCGGCGACCGCTTGCCTGACGCGAGAATGGATGGCTTCGGAGACCAGCACGCCGTCGGCGAAGTCCTTGTCGGAGGCGTAGATCGCGGTCGGGAGGGTCAGTGCCTCGAAGAAACCGAACAGCGGCCGCAGCTGATGCTCGACAACCAGCGAATGACGATCGCCGCCGCCAGTTGCAGCGAGGATGACCGGTTTTCCCCTCAGGGACGACGGGTCGAGCAGGTCGAAGAAATGCTTGAAAAGCCCGGTGTAGCTGCCTTTGAAAGTCGGCGAGCCAACCACCAGGACATCGGCGCCCAGCAATCGCTCGACGATGCTCCTGGCCAGCGGATCCAGATCGCCGATGCGCCTTGCCAGCGGGAAGGATTGGCCGAGATCCTCGATGTCGAAAACGGTCGAGGCTGCGCCGGTGCTGCTCGACACTTCCGCGACGATGTGGCTGATGAATGCCTTGGTCTTCGACGGACGGGTCAGGTTGCCCGACAGCCCCACCACCAGTTTCTTCGGCATTTCGGTCTCCTCGCAAAACGGCTTGTGTGTAGTAACTCTACTGAGTTTATAGAATTAAATGAGCGAGAAGATTTCAAAACGAGCCCGCCAAGCGGATTGAGTTTGCGGCACATCGCCGTTGATTGGTTCATTCGACGCGCAATGCGGACGCCGAGGTTTAGGGCAAGGGCGCCTTGACCGCATTCCGGCCACGCGTTGATGATCAAGCGCACCAAAGGCATCGCCCCGGGGGATTCGCATGAAAACAGCCGTTCTGACGTCTCTGCTCCTGGCCTGTTTGTTGGCATCGCCGGCGCAGGCGGGATGGAAGCCGATTGAGACGGTCGAGACCTACGCCGTTTCAGGACAGACCGGTCCCCAGCTCCATGCCTCGATGGGCGAGCGGGGGCCGATGATCGGCAAAGGCAAGGTCCGTGCCATGGCCTACACCAATTTCAAGTTGACCTGGGTCAGGGATTATCAGCGACAAGGCAATGCCTGCGTGCTGGTATCGGCGCGGCCGAAGCTCATCATAACCTACACCTTGCCCAAAACGTCCGGGCCGGTGCCGGCCGCCGTGCAGAAGAGCTGGGACGTTTTTGCCACTGGCCTCGCCGCCCACGAAAAGGTGCATGGCGACATCATCGTCGACATGGTCCGCAAGATCGAGACGGCCACCATCGGCCTGTCCGTCCCCGACGATCCCGGCTGCAAAAAAATCAGGACCGAAATGACCAGGCGGCTTGCCGAACTCTCCCAGGCGCAGCGACAGGCAAGCCGCGATTTCGACCGGGTAGAATTCGCCCCGCGCGGCAATCTGCAGCAGCTCATCGTGAATTTGCTGATGGGGCGGTAGGAGAGGATGGAGCGAAGCACCCCCCTCTGCCCTGCCGGGCATCTCCCCCTCAAGGGGGGAGATCGGCTGACCGCAACGCCGCACCTCGTCCTTCAACATCCGCGATTGAGGCCGGAGCGATGCGAAGGCGTAATCTCCCCCCTTGAGGGGGAGATGCCCGGCAGGGCAGAGGGGGTCGGCGGCGATGAGCCACTATCCTGTGCCGCCAATCAACCGCCGCAATGCGCGCAAGATGCGTAAAGTCATGACGGATGCCGAACTGAAACTCTGGAACGAGATCAGAGCGCATCGCCTCATGGGACTGGCGTTTCGGCGCCAAATGCCCATCGCTGGCTACATCGTCGATTTTGCTTGCCCGGACAGAAAGCTGATCGTCGAACTAGATGGTTCCCAGCATGCCCAGGCCGAGGCCTCGGCGTCGGATGCGCGAGAACGGCAAAGCTTGAAGCGCTGGGCTGGACCATCCTGCGCTTCTGGAACGACGACGTCATTCGTGACCTCGATAATGTCTGCCAGCACATAGTCATCGAGGCCGGCGCGGACAGGCGCTGACTCTCACTCCACCACCGGCGTCCACATCACATCCTCGACCCGCAGCGCCCCAGTTGCCAGCATCACCAGCCGGTCGAAGCCGAGCGCGGCGCCGCTTGCCTGCGGCATGATGCTCAGCGCCGCGAGGAAATCCTCGTCGATCGGATAGCGTTCGCCATAGACACGCTGCTTCTCGTCCATCTCTAGGATGAAGCGCCGGCGCTGCTCGGCGGCGTCGGTCAGCTCGCCGAACGCGTTGGCCAGCTCGACGCCGCAGCAATAGAGCTCGAAGCGCTCGGCGGTCCTCGCATCATCTGCGCTCGGCCGGGCGAGTGCCGCCTCCGAAATCGGATAGCCGTAAAGGATGGTGGCGCGCCCCTGCCCCAGCGTCGGCTCGATCTTTTCCACCATCACCCGGCTGAACAGATCGGCCCAATTGTCGTCGGACGCGGTGCGCAAGCCCGCCTGGACCAGAGCCGCGTGCAGCGTTTCGCGATCGGTGCTGCCGTCGGCGGCGACCGTGGCTAGCAGGTCGATGCCGGCATGGCGCGAAAAAGCCTCGGCGACGCTTAACCGTTCCGGCTCGGCGAACGGATCGGCCTCGCGACCGCGAAAGGAGAAGCGTTTTGCGCCGGCGCGCTCGGCGGCCAGCGCGACAAGCCCGGCACAATCCTCCATCAGGCTCTCATAGGTCTCATCAACCCGGTACCATTCGAGCATGGTGAAGGACGGATGGTGTAGCGGGCCGCGCTCGCGGTTGCGATAGACGGCACTCAGGCTGAAGATGCGCTTCTCGCCGGCGGCGAGCAGCTTCTTGCAGGCGAATTCTGGCGATGTGTGCAAATAGAGCGGCTGGCGCTGCCCGTTCGGGCCGATCGCCTCGGTGGCGAAGGCCGACAGATGCGCCTCGTTGCCTGGCGAGACCTGCAGCGCCGCTGTCTCGACCTCGATGAAATCGCGACGGGCAAACCAGTCGCGCAGGGCAGCAGTGATGGCATTGCGCAGGAGCAGCCGCGGCCGGCGGTCGGTGTGGACATCGGGCGTCCACCAGGGCGAGGCGGCGGTCATGACAGGCGGATTTGCATCGAGGACTGGCGATTGCAGCCAAGATGCGCTAGTCCGCACCGGACGGCTCCCGCAGCCGATTTGCGCCGGTCGGCGCTTCCAGGCCAGTCAACGCTCTTAGGAATAAAGCCCGTGAAGGTCATCGCCAGTTCCCTACGCAAAGGCAATGTCGTCGAAAAGGACGGCAAGCTCTATGTGATCCTCTTTGCTGAAAACATCCATCCCGGCAAGGGCACGCCGGTGACCCAGCTCGACATGCGCCGCATCTCCGATGGGGTGAAAGTCTCGGAGCGCTACCGCACCACCGAGCAGGTCGAGCGCGCCTATGTCGAGGAGCGCGAGCACACCTTCCTCTATCGCGACGGCGAGGGCTTCCATTTCATGAACCCGGAAAGCTACGACCAGGTCGCGGTGTCGGAAAGCGTGGTTGGCGAGATGGCGCCCTATCTCACGGAAGGCATGGCGGTGCAGGTCTCGCAGTATAATGGCATCGCCATCTCGCTGGTGCTGCCGCAGCGCGCCACTTTCGAGGTGGTCGAGACCGAGCCGGTGACCAAGGGCCAGACGGCATCCTCCTCCTACAAGCCGGCAACGCTCTCCAACGGCGTGCGCACGCTGGTGCCGCCGCACATCAGCGCCGGCACCCGCGTGGTGGTGATGACGGCGGATGGCGCGTATGTGGAGCGGGCTAAGGATTAGGGGCACTCAGCACCCCACATCGGCTTCAACAATTGAAGGATGGATCGTGCTCGACGCGCTCGGTCAGCGCCATCGACCTGGCGCCGTCCTGCTCGAGACGCGGAAATCCTCGCGCTAGCGGGAGGTGCCCGATCCGTCGCGCGGCCATAGCGCACTTGCGAAATGCCCTCTCTTGAGCAATGCTCCACCCTTAGCAGGGGCTTGAGGAATGACATTTAAGGCAGTCGCGCGGATCGATACGGTGGTGTCGATTGCAGGCTCACCGAATCCAGGCGGTAAACCGGGATGGCCTTCAAGAAACTGCGGATTTGGCTGGGATTGAAAGACGATCCCGCAGCGATCTCGCGCCACGCTAAAATCGGACGCGGAACCTATGGTGTCCACGGCAGGACATTCCTCAATTGCACGGCGGAATCACCAGTCGAGATAGGCGCATTTTGCTCTATCGGGCCAGGGGCCCTCTTTCTGAGCCAGACCGATCACCGAACGGATACGGCTTCAACGTTTCCTTTTCAGTCGCGGATTTTCCGGCAAAAAAAGAACCTGGAGTACCTTGTTTCGAAAGGCCCGATCCTCGTCGGCAATGACGTCTGGATCGGAGCCCGCGCGATCATCCTTTCAGGCGTGACCATCGGCGACGGAGCAGTTATTGCGGCCGGCAGCGTCGTGACCAGGGACGTTGCGCCATATACGCTTGTCGGCGGCAATCCAGCCAAGGTGATCAAGCGCCGGTTCTCCGACGAGACGATTGCTGCACTGCTTGAAATCCAGTGGTGGAAGTGGCCCATGGCGCGGTTCAAAAAGGAGCGCGCCGCCTTCGACCTGTCTGCAGAGGTTTTCACCAAGCACTATGCGGCTCGCCAAAATTCAAGGCGGGTGTAAACTTGACTGCGAAGGCTAGACGCTCCGCCAAAGCCCTGAGGTTGTGCGGGTGCTGCGTATGGTTTGGAGCGCTAGGTAGATTTCTGCAACAGCTGAGCTGATTTGCCTTCAAATGGAAGCCGGCTGGATGCGCGGCATTCAGCCCAGGATAAGACCCGCTACCAGAACCGTCAGGATAAGCGAGAGCGGAACAGCGAGCAGGCAGCACGCCTCTAAAGTGTTGATTTGCCAAGAGTTCATCGGGCGCTTTCCCATGTTGGTTTCCTATCTAACGGGCAGACCGGGACGGCAGTTCCATGGAAAATGCCAGGGGCGCCATCCGCGCCGCTATCGTGCTGATTGGCGTGAAGCCGCATTCCGAGTTATCCAGCGGGCACGCGCCAGATGCGTCGCCCAGGCCCGGAATGCCCGTTCTGGCTCCTGGTTTGGATCAATATGCAAAACGGTGTGGGCGACCTCACGCCAATCGGCTCCGTCCGCCGAAGCATCGAGCAACCGGATATAAGTAAGCATATGGTCCTCGTCATAGCCGGTCAGCACCGAAGACGTCGGTGCGACGTCTGCGAAATGAGGGTGTAACAGCGGCTTTAACATTGCGATCTACCAGCAATGGCGCACCGTAACAGGCCATGGGGAAGCCTGCGCCCTTCAATTGGAGGACGCGGGCCGATCGAGGTTCGCTGCGTCGCCGCCCTCCGCACTCCGCGCCCTCTCGGGCGGCGAAGTTCAGGCCGCTCCCCGGTGATCAACGGCACCTTGGTCGACCGACGCGGGCATCACGCCAGTTGCCTGCTACCTACGCGGCCTCCGCATCAGCATCATCCCGTAATGCACCGCCAACAAATCCAGCCCGACCTTGAGCAGCTTCGCCACAACATCCCGCGGCTCGGCGTTCTGTTCGGCCAGGCTCTTCACCGTTTCGCCATGGCAGCAGACTTTTTGCACCACGCCCGAAACCTCCCAATGCGAAAGCGCCCTGGTGGCGTCGGCATAGGCGCGGCCGGCGGACAGGATGCGGTCGGCAACGCCGCCGCCGATGCGCCCGCCATCGACGCGCTCGGTCAGCGCCGTCGGCTTGACGCCGTCCTGTGCCGAGACGCGAAAATCCTCGCGGTAGCGCATGCCCGCCTCGCGCTGCTGGCGCGACAGCGAGGTGATGCCGGTCAGCGGGTCGACATTGCGCACCCGCACAATGCCGCCGGTCGCGGTGTGGCCGTCGTTGGAAACCTCATAGACACGCCTCGCCTCCAGCGTGCCGACTGCGAGCCGTTTGCGGCCGAAGGCGTCGTCCTTCAGCGCGAAATCATGGCCGACCTCCTTGCGAATGCGCACCTGCTCGGCCTCGCCCTTGGCTAGTTTGGGCGGCTTGGGTTTGGCCTTCTGGGCGGTCTTCCTGCTCATCGGTGGCTCCTCGTTTCATTTGCTGTCTTCGCAGAACCTGGCTCCTCACTTCGTAGGGCGAGGAACTCAGATTGCCGTCCGTTCGGCGATCAGCTCACGCCGCATCCGCCAGAACAGTGCGGCGGTGGTCGCAGAAGCGCGCCGCGTGATAGGCGCAGTAGCTTTTCAGCGGCCGCGTGCGCAGGCCGCAGCACAGCATGTCCAGTCCCGGCCGGCTGCCGGGCGCGTCGTTCTCGGGGTCTTCCTCCAGCGTCAGGTCAAGCGGCGCGCGGCAGCGGTTGAACAGGCAGTCGATGAAGCGCATGGCCGCGACATGCGGCTGGCGCCCTACGGCAGTGGGGTGCGGCGCCGGCACCTTGACGGCCTCGCTATCGGGCCCGTGGATCTCGTGCACGAACTGGCGCTGCGGCAGCCAGACCGGCGGCGCCAGCCTGGCCGGCGTCACATGCCTCGCAGGCCCGCTCTGCTTAACCACCTTTGCTTGCCCAGGCAGCTTTGCTTGCCCAGGCGATCCGGCCGGCTCTGCGGATTTGTCCGGCCTGACAAGCTTTGCCGGGTTTTTTCTAGGCCGGCCGCCGGACCTGCCCTGGGGATTGGCAAAGCCGATGGCGCGCAAGTCGGCGTTGCGGTGGACGACGCCGATGATCGCGTTGCGCGACGCCGGGCCGCCGCGCAGCGCGCTCAGCCGGTCGGCGATCCTGGCGGCAGACAATCCGTCCTTCAGCCAGCTGGCGATGCTTTGCAATTCTGTGTCGGTATAGGCGGGCATGGTGTTCTTCCGTCTCAAGAGATTGCGTGAATGCCGAAGCTCGTCCCTCTCCCCGTTCACGGGGAGAGGATGCCGGCAGGCAGGTGAGGGGCAGCGCGGCGTGGCCGATTGTCTTTGCCCCAGGTCATTGCCGGCACTGCCCGAGCAGCCCGGCGATGGTGCCGCCCCTCATCCGCCTGCCGGCACCTTCTCCCGTGAACGGGGAGAAGGACGATCACCTCCGGCGATAAAACTTGCCTCGGCCGCCTCGCGGGTGGCGCCGGAAACCGCCCTGCCCGTTTGCCGGTCGAAGGCGATGACCGTGCCGTCCTCGGTGCGGATGCACGAAACGCCGGCATGGCACGCGCCAATTCGTGGCCGGAGCCGTGAGGGATACGGCTCCGGCCGTTCCGGTCGCCGCCGGTGACGGCAGAGCGACCGGATCCGAGGCGTGAGCCTCGGGCTTCGTCCCGGCCGGGGAGGAGGACAGCCGGGACGGACGGGAAAGCGAGATGAGGCGACGTGGCTTGTGCATGGGTTGTATATAAGCATAACTCAAAAAACAATGCAAGCCATTCTTTCATGGACGGAACCGATTCTTATGTTTCAGATGGCGCCATGGCGAAAACCTCATTGTCGATCAAGGTCGGGGCGGCGATCCGCAAGGCGCGCAAGCAGCGTGGCCTGGTGATGCGCCACATTGCCGAGCACAACGACACCGACGTCGCCGCCGTCGGCAATTGGGAAACCGGCCGCAACCTGCCCAAGACCGAGAACCTTTTGAAGACCGCCGCCTTCCTGCGCGTCGACCCGGTGGCGCTCGGCAGGGGCGAGGTCGTCTTCCTCGACGACGCCGACAATGTCGCCGACGCCGAGATCGTCACCGACGCCGCTCCCCTGCCCGCCGGCGCGATGGACATCGAGCTTCTGGGTGCCGCGGTCGGCGGCGACGACGGCGACTTCACCTTCAACGGCGAGGTCGCCGGCTACGTCCAGCGCCCGCCCGGCATCGCCCATTTGCGCAAGGTGTTCGCGCTGCATGTGCTCTCGGACTCGATGGTACCGCGTTACGAGCCCGGCGAAATACTCTATTGCGGCGGCCGCGACGCCGTGCCCGGCGACCACGTGGTGATCGAGATGTTTCCCGAGGAAAACGAGCGCAACGGCAAGGCCTTCATCAAGAAGCTGATCAAGCGCACCGCCGCCGAGCTGGTCGTCGAGCAGTACAATCCACCGAAGACGCTGACCTTCAACCGCTACGCGATCAAGGCCGTCTTCCGCGTCATCCCGCTCAAGGAGCTGCTGGGGTATTAGGGCGGCGGGGCGCGCTCCATTCTCCCCCTGTGGGAGAAGGTGGATCGGCGCGCCAGTGCCGAGCCGGATGAGGGGTGCTGGGCGGAATGAGGCATTGGCAATCCGTCCGCCCTCATCACTTCCCCGGAGCAAGGGCAGGCGTTGGCGATCCGTCCAACACCCCTCATCCGACCTCGCTTCGCGAGGCCACCTTCTCCCACAAGGGGAGAAGGGAGCGTCACTCCATCAAGCTCGCCTGGATCTCTCCAGGGGAACCTCGCGATCGCTGAGCATCCGCGCCTCGGCGCGGCGTCGCTCCTGCTCGTCGATGAACGCCGCCTGGATCACGACCGTGGCGCCCGGCAGCCCGTCCGCGCGGCAGGCCGAGCAGCGAAGCCGCCCCGAAAGGGACGCCAGCGCCGTCTGCCCAGTCACCCCGAAGCGCCTCAGCTCAGCCGACTTCCACCATCTGCTGCGGCCGCAATCGATACATTCGACCGCAATCGAGACCACCTCGGCGATCGTCGCTTCCTTGCCCGGCAATGCCATCGCCCTAGTGCCTCCGTTCCTGTTTTGTTCACAACATTATGGGTTTCTCCCCAAGAGTCGAGTCGGTTCCGCTCAAACCCGTGCAAAAGTTTCACTTGTGCCAGTTTTTGAGTTATGCTTCTATCCCATACCGACGAATAGTACCGCCGCGGACGATCCGGATGGGGCAGCAGGACCCGGACATCCGTCGCGGCCGCCGAAAGCCAAGGAAACGAAGATGGACGCCCTCTCCGCTCAATTCGCCCGCGATTGCGGCTATACCGGCGACAGTCCGGCCATGCTGGCGGCTTTCGCGGCCATCCGCCTCGACGGCATAGGCAAGGCTCGCCTGGGCCATGACCAGCGCAAGGCGATGGTCGACCGGCTGAAGCACGGCGAGGCCTTGTTCCTGGCAGCGATGCGCCCGGCGCAGTCGGCCGAGGAGGCGCTCGAGGACGCCGCCCGCTTCATCGCTTGTTATCGCAACATGCCGCGCTGGCGCCAGGAAAGACGCAGCGCCGATCTCGCCCGCGCCAGGCAGCAGCGGCTTCTGGCGCGCTTCTTCCGCCGCTACGGCCATCGCCTCTGGGCACGGCAGGCAGCGTAAGCGGAGGTTGCCGAGCCATCGGCCGCGAGTGTCTGGCGCTGGCCGCCTGCACCGCGACGCGCCCATCGCGAATGGCTGGACGGCACTTGCCGTCGCCAAACCCGCGCCGTATGTCATCGTCTCGATGAGCGAGATTGAGTTCCGTCGCGCGCAAGCGCCCGATCTGCCGGCGATTGTCGCATTGCTAGCCGACGATGCGCTTGGCGCCGGCCGGGAAGACGCGTCGACGCCGCTCGCGCCGTCCTACCTCGATGCCTTCAGGGCAATCGGTGCCGATCCCAACCAGCTGCTGGCGGTGGCCGTCGAGGCCGGACAAGTCGTCGGAACGCTGCAGCTCAGCTTCATTCCGGGTATTTCCAGGAAAGGCGCCTGGCGCGGCCAGATCGAAGGCGTTCGCGTCGCCCGGCACCGGCGTTCCGGCGGCGTCGGCAAGCTGATGATCGAATGGGCGATCGAAGCGTGCCGCTCGCGCAACTGCAGCTTCGTTCAGCTCACCACGGACAAGAGCCGACGGGAAGCGCACGCTTTCTACGAGCGCCTCGGCTTCACCGCCAGCCATCTTGGCTACAAGATGGCGTTGTAGGGCGCGGCATCTGGCAGCGGGGCGATCGCCGATCCCCCTTGCGGGAGAGATGCCGGCAGGGGATGGGAAGGATCGCAGCTTCAGTCCCGCTTGGGTTCCTCGCCCCCACGAAAGTGGGGGAGAGGTGGCGCGGCGAAGCCGAGACGGAGAGGGAGACTGCGCCCTACGAAAGCCCCCTCTCCGGCCACTTCGCGGCCACCTCTCCCCCGCTTCGCGGGGGCGAGGAACCCAAGACTTGAGAGGTCGGCGGGGCAGCGAAAACCGAAGCGATTGCCCTCCACTCTCCTTGACAATCCGCCCTATTTGTTCTCTTTATGTTCCATACGAAACCACCTCAAGACAATGCGGCGTTCGAACCGCCGCGGGCGAACGGGCCGGATGGAAGCCAACATCCTCCACGCGGATCTCGACGCCTTCTATGCCTCGGTCGAACAGTTGCTTGACCCGGCCCTGCGCGGCAAGCCGATCGCCGTCGGCGGCGGCGTTGTGCTGGCCGCGTCGTATGAGGCCAAGGCCTTCGGCGTGCGTGGCGGCATGCCGGGGCGCCGCGCGCGCGAACTCTGCCCCGGGCTGATCTTCGTCGGCGGCCATTTCAAAGACTACCAGCGGCTGGGCGATGCGGCTATTCAAGTGCTCGGCGATTTCACGCCTGTGGTCGAGCGGATTTCCATCGACGAGGCCTTCGCCGACGTCACCGGCTGCACCCATTTGTTCGGCCCGCCGGCCGAGATCGCCACAACGATCCGCCGCCGCGTGCGGGCCGAGCTCGGGCTGCCGATCTCGGTCGGCGTGGCACGCACCAAGCACCTGGCCAAGATCGCCTCGCAAGTGGCCAAGCCCGACGGGCTGGTGGTGGTCGATCCGCGCCACGAGCTGGAGTTCCTGCACGATCTGCCGGTCGAGCTGATGTGGGGCGTCGGTCCGGTCACCAGGGAGCGGCTGGCCGGCATTGGCGTCAACACCATCGGCGAGCTGGCAAAGACGCCCGGCTGGTCGCTGGAGCGCCTGCTCGGCCCGGCGGCGGGCGAAAAGCTCAACGCGCTGGCCTGGAACCGCGATCCGCGCAAGCTCGAGACGCAGCGCCGGGCGCGATCGGCCGGCGCGCAGTCGGCGCTCGGCAGGAAACCGGCCGAGGAGGAAGTCTTCGTGCCGGCGCTATTGCATCTGGCCGACAGGGTCGCCACCAGGCTGCGGGCGAAATCGCGGCCCGGCCGTACGGTGACGGTCCGTGTCCGCTTCGCCGACCTGCGCTCGGTGACGCGCTCGATCACGCTCGACCAGCCGATTTCGGCAACCGCCATGCTGGCCGAGATCGCCGAGGCGCTGGTGCGCAAGGTGCTTGTCGACCATCCGCACGAAAAGACCATCTCGCTGCTGGCGATCGCCGTCTCGCATCTGGAACGGCAGCCAGGCCTGCAACTGGAACTGCCGCTCGACCTCGACGACGACCGCCTCCGCCCCGGCACCAGGAAGGGTGCTGCGCGCTGGACCGCCGACCGCGCCATCGACAAGATTCGCGACCGCTTCGGCTGGGAAGCGGTCGGCTATGCCTCGGTCGCGCTCCGCCCGCAGCGGTCGGTTCCCGACGCGTTTCGCGAGCTGGCCGAAAAGGAATTGTGAGCCGGCTTGGCCGGGCGGTGCGATGCGCATTGCATCAGAAGCGATCGGGTTTCCTGCAAATGCGACATCCGAGGCGCTGGTCGTCAGACCAAAAGCGTTGCGCTGCCCCAGGCGATCAGGGCGATGCCGGCCACCCGGCCGACCCACTGGCCGGCAGGAAACACCTTTTCGACCAGCACCAGAATGGCGAGCCCGGCAACCCACACCAGGTTCATTACGCCACCCACGAACAACAACGCCATCAGCATCCAGCAGCATCCGACACAGAACGCCCCGTGCAGGGCGCCCAAACGCAGCGCGCCAAGCGTGTGGGGGCGCCAGTGGCGGGAAAGGAACGCCGTCGGCGTCCGGCAATGCGACAGGCAGGCGTTCTTGAGCGCCGAGAGCTGATACAGGCCCGCGGCGATCAGGACGATGCCTGAAAGCCAGCGGCTCTGCGAACTCATCATCGTCGCTGAAACGAATGCCTCGCGTTCGAGCAGCCAGTGCAGCGCGGCTGCCGCGACGGAGAACCCCAGCCAGACCATGAGGTAGCCTGCCATGAATACGCCGGTGGGCGCGAGCTTGTCCTGGATCTGGCCCTGTGCGAGCGCATGGCGATGCACGCGCGCATAGAGCAGGATCGTCGGCGCCGCACTCGGAGACATCATGGCGACCATCATGACCCACCACATGGCGATCATCAGCGCCCAGATCGCGGCCCCCCAGACCCGCGGTTCCGTCGCCATGTCCATGCCGGACATATCCATGCCAGACATATCGGAGGTCATGTCGGGGGTTTGCTGGTGGGGGAAAAGCGCGAGCCTCGTCATCTCCCACGCATTCATGCCGAGCCCTGCCCCGGCGACGATATAAAGCCAGGCCAGCAGGCACAGCGCCACCACTCCCGCAATCGTGATGACGCGGTCGCGTCTGAGCAGGCGTTCCAGTGGCGACGCGCCGTCCATGCGGCGCGTCAGGCTCGCACCACCCCGTGATTGTTGAGATGCAGCCGCGCGAACTGGCCGTAACTGTCCTTCGTGCTCACCTGAACCGGTCCGCTGGTTGTGCTCGAGGCACTGCCGATCTCGGCGACCGCATATTCGAAGCCGTTCGGCAACACGATCTGAGCCCGCGAGTCCGCGCCCGTCACCTTGTTGCGGATCGGTTCGCCGACCGTATCGATAAAGTCCTTGACGAAGATGCGGCCCCTGCGGCCGTCGATATCGAGTTCAAGATCGATCTTCGTGAAAACCGGCTCATTCATTTTTGTCACGGTTGAGGCGTAGACGGCGAACATCGTCGCGAACGGGTCGGTGTCCTGGCCGGTCATGATGCGCAGCAGCGCGTTACGCTGCCGGTCGGTTGCGCTCTCGTCGACGAAAGCGATGGCTTCGCCATTGCCTTCGTGGATGGCGCCAGGCCATTTGAAGATCGCAGCGATCCGGAGGCCGTCGAGAGCGGTCTCGCCATGATGGCCTTCATCGATCTGGATGCCCGCCACCGCATGGCAATGGCCCTTATCGGGCAGCGCATTGAATTGACAGTTGCAGCCATATTCGCAGGTGCAATTGACGAGTTCACGTCCCTTGATTTCCCAAGACGTCATGCTGTCCTCCCTCATCTCGAAATATTAGACCATCATCATACACCTGCGCCGGCCGCGCCGCCATCCTGTCGCGCCAAGAGTGATCGCGACAAGAGACGGCAGGCCAACGCGGTTTCTCGCCGAAACTGGGTGAACATCCGCCCTGGAGATGGCGCGGCCGGTATCGGAACGGCAGAAATCGGGTCGGAACGGGCCTTTCCGACCGCATCTGCGAAGGTCCGGAAATAAGCCAAAAACGGTCGTTTCCTACAACGATCCGAGCGGAAATCGGTCTCGAATGCTGCAATCATCATCATGTCCCGCCCAGGTTGTGGACACGTCCTTCTCAAAGGCGCACTCTTAGCGTGCGAAACGCGAGCTAGTGTTTCGTCCAATGCTTCACATGCTTGACTTGCGTCGGTGATTGTCTGACCTGTCCGGATACTTCCGGGTGGGCAGACCTCACATTGTGTCGCCTATCCGTGATCAGGCTACGGCCTAAGGCACGTTGCAGCCCGTTCCGGATCAACTGGGAGGTAAACAACATGCCTGATTTTCAGCGCAGAGAACTTCTTGTTCAAGGAAGCGCGGCTCTTGCCGCAATTGCCGCTCTCTATACCTCGCGTCGGGCTTACGCTTTTCCAAAACGGCCGAGCGAGGAAGTTATTCCGTGGCTGGATCAGCCGACCGAAAATCCCGATCCGGTAGGTATCCAGAAGCAGCTTGTCTGGGAGGATTTGGATAGCTGGATAACTCCGAACGACAAGTTCTTCAGCATCTCGCATTTCAACCGACCAACGATCGACGAGAAGACATGGTCCATGGAGATCGGAGGCCTGGTCAAGAAGCCCTTGAAATTAACGCTCGCCGACATCAGGGCGCGACCGCGGCAGGAGGTCGTTTTCACAGTGGAATGCTCGGGCAATCACGGGTTTCCCTTTTTCACCGGCGGCATCGGCAATGCCCGCTGGGCTGGGACGCCGCTCGCCCCGATCCTCGAGGAAGCCGGCGTTCTGGAGAAGGGCATCGAGGTCGTCTTTTTCGGTACTGACACAGGCGAGGTCGCGATACGCGACGTCAAGATGCAGCAGAACTTCGCTCGCAGCATGTCGCTCGCCGACGCGATGAACCCCGACAATCTCCTCTGCTATGAAATGAACGGAGCCGCCTTGCCGGCGCCCAACGGCTTCCCGGTGCGGCTCATTGCTCCAGGCTGGTACGGGATCGCCAACGTCAAATGGCTGAAGCGCATCGAGGTCCGCGATACGCGGTTCATGAGCCTTCTGATGGCCCGTGACTATGTCACCATCCGGGAGGAAGACCACAACGGCGAGACCGTATGGGTCGAGACTTCGGTCGGGCGAGCGCTGATAAAGTCCGCGCCTGCGAAGGTCACCCGGAAAGACTCAGATTACTCCATCATTGGAGCAGCCTGGGGGGCGCCGATCGACCGGGTGGAAGTGCAAATCGATCAAGGGCCTTGGGCACCAGCGACCATCGACCATAGTGAGGAGGCCGAGCACGCCTGGAAGATCTGGTCCCTGGCTTGGGCAAATCCCGCCCCTGGAGAACACACGGTGACCTCGCGCGCGGTCAGCACCACGGGACAAATTCAACCGGCAATGGACGATCCCTTGATTGCCAAGAAACACACATATTGGGAAAGCAATGGCCAGGTGACGCGCCGCGTGCGTGTCGACTAATACCTTGCCGCCATGTGGCAATTGCGTTTGGATCTGCCTGATCCGAAAGCTTGCGGAGAGGGCTGGCGCGCCCCTTCGCAAGCTCGATCAAAAGGGCTGTGGCATGGCGGGCACACCGCCGGGCGACTTTGACCACGGCTTCGATTCCTCTCTTCTTCGACACCAATTACGACGCGTTTCTGCTGCCGAGCTGCAGCGGCGAAAACCGGCGGCCAAATATCCGCCGCCGGCGAATACGTTGCCGGACGCCTGCCCGAAATCTGCGCGCACACCACCACGCCCTGAGACTGCGCGGGGCGCGGTGGCTGGCGAGGGAGTATTGAAGCCGATGCTCTACGTCGCCCCCTTGCCGGCCCACTTGATCGGATATCGCCATCGCGTTCGCCAGTCTCCAAGGCTGGATTAAAAAACGCTGCCGGTGGAGCTGCCAATCTCCCTCCTTGTTGGGGGAGATGTCCGGCAGGTTGACGAGGGGCGCCGTCCCGCAGCCTTCGCAACAAAAAATTCCGATTTTCGAACTGACCGAAAAGGAACCGGAATCGTGAGCCGGCTTGGCCGGGCGGTGCAATGCCGAAGCCCACTTTGCGCCAGAAGCGGACCTTGCCAGCGACGCCGGGAAGGTCAAGTCACGGCCCCAAAAGAGGCGCTGGCGAAGGAGCCATCCCTGCATTGGTCGACAAGGTGAGCGCTGTAGAAGGCGACGATCCGGGTGCGGGCGCGAAGCCTGCTACCCGGGCTTGTGACAAAGTCGATCGAGCACGTCGCGAAGCGCAGTCGCGGCTTCCTCTCGCTCCCCAGCAGACATCAACTCGGGTTCAGCTTCTAGTCTGAGATGCGGCAGCTCGGTTCGAACGGCGCTGCCGGCGGCGACCAGATTGGCCTTCAGATCGAGGACGCGATAGGTGGCGACGGGATAGGCGATGCCCCTGACCTGGACGTGTCCTAGTTCCACGCAGTCGATCGTGTCCTTCACCTGCGCAAACGTCTCATAGGAAATGAGCACGGCACCCGGTGGCGCCTCCTGCTCGAGGCGTGAGGCGAGATTCACGGCGCCGCCGATGATCGTGTAGTCCATCCGGTCTTCGCTGCCGAAGTTGCCGACGGTGCAGTAGTCGGTATGGATGCCGATGCGGCAGCGCAGCGGCGTTTCGATGCCGATGTCACGCCAGATTTCGGCAAGGTCGGTCATCCGCTTCTGCATGGCGAGGGCCATCTCGACGCAGGCGAGCGCGTCCTCCTTGACACCGCGAGTCTCCGGATCGCCGAAAAACATCAAGATCGCGTCACCGACATACTTATCGATCGTCGCGCCGTGATCCGAAGCAATTTTCGACATTTCCGTCAGATAGTGGTTGAGGAGCTGGGTGAGGTCCTCCGACTCCATCTTGTCGGTGGTCTCGGTAAAGCCGGCGATATCCGAGAAGCATATTGTCAGCTTCTTCCGCTGGCTGGCGATCCTGACATCCTGACGGCCGGTGAATATCGAGTTGTACACTTGCGGCGCCAGATACTTGGCCAGCTTGGCTGAGAGCGCCTCGAGCGCTGCGGATTTCTCGGCGAGGTTCTCCTCGCGTTTTTTCAGCTCCGTGATGTCCGAGTAGACGGCGACCGTGCCGCCGCCCGTGATGCGCCGCTCGCCTATCATGATCCATCGTCCATCGGCGCGCCGCTGCACCCAGGGCTCGCCAGGGTTGCGGTGCCGGGAGAGCCGCTCGGCGACCCATTCCTCGAACCGCCCCTCGGCATCCTTGATGTAGCCGCGCTCGGCGGATCGGCGGATGATCTGCTCGAACGTCGTGCCGGGCGCCAGTTCGATCGCAAGGTCGCTGTAGAGCAGCTCGCGATAGCGGCTGTTGCTGAGGACAAGCCGGTCCTCCCCGTCGTAGAGAGCGAACCCTTCGGAGATGCTCTCGATGGCATCGACGAGCCGCTGGCGCGCCTCGGCGACCTCGCGCAGGTTCTTTTCCTCGATCTCGACCGCGGTGTCCCGGAACAGCCTGAGCGCGTCGGCCATGCGCCCGATTTCGTCGCGGCCGGCGGCAGGCAGCGGCGCACGAAGATTGCCGCCGGCGATCGCGAGCATGCCCTGGCTCACGCTTCCCAGACGGGCAAGGAGGCTGCGGTCGACATAGAGCCAGACAATCAGAACCGAGCTCAGGAGGCTGAGAAAGGCGGAGCCGAGGACAACTCCGGTGCCGTAGCGCTGGACGAGCGCGGCCTCGAGACCGGACGCTGTGATCTCGCTGTCTGCCGCTGAGACAAGGCGATCGACGGCAGCGGTGAGACTGCGCGACAGCCTGCTATTCTCGGCCAGAAGCTTTTCGCCATCGGCCAGGACAGCAAACTCGTCCTCCCGCGCCTTCGGGATGCTGTTCTCACCATCGACAAGCGCCTTCAACTCGTCCACCCGCTGCCGGAAGCGGACCCGCAGCCTCTCGTCGATCTCGGTAGAAATCGTGTCGAGAACGGCGAGCGACCGGCGCAGCGGGAACAGGATCAACGTCAGATCGCCCGGTGTCGGCGCGTCTGCCGTCTTGACCAGCGCGTCATTGACAGCCGAGATCTCCTGATGCGCCTTCTGCTGCGGGAGGTAGGCCGCAATCGCCTGGACCACGTCGGCCGCCGTCGCCGCGCCTGGATCCGCGGCGCGCGACGTGTCGGCCGTGACCGCCTGCCATTGCGGGAGCTTGGAGTTCAGAACAAGGATGCCGGGCGCCACAAGACGCTGACCTGCATTTGTGGTGGCGGACAAGCGGCGCAACAGGTCCTCCTTGCGCGCGACCACGCTGAGGCGGGCGGCGACAAGATCGTCGAGAGCGTCGAGATTGCGCCTGAGACCAAGCACTGCCGCCTCGATCTCGGCCACGGCCGCGACGTCGAGCGCCGCACCTTTGAGCGCAGCAAGCAGCTCCTCGAGGCGCGTCATCTCTGCCCCGATCGCAGCCGAGACCTCGTTGTGCCGAGCCTCGCTGGTCGAGGTAAGTATGGCGGGCGCAGTGGCGGCGACCCGCTCGGCCTGGCGCGACAGCTGGAGGGACGCCAGCGCCGACGGCACCCGATCCCTGGTGATGCTGTCGACGACCTCTCCCACCTGGAGGAAGGCGTAAAGAGCGGCCGCCGTGGCGAACACCGCGAAGGTGCTGATACCGAAAAAGGCCAGCAACAGGCGGCCACGTATGCCGAGGCGTTCAACCATCACAGCGACGCATTGATCTGAACGATCGCGCTAACTTGCCCTGCATCAGATGCCTCGACCAGCGCGCCGGCGATTGGCGGATTCTTATTCTGCCGGCACGTACGCTCCACTCCGCCAGACGTACCAAACCCAGCTCTGGGTCGTAAGATCGCCCTTGTCGTCAAAGTCGATACGGCCCAACACAGTCTCGAATTGATTGTTCCGCAGCGACGCAACCACGGCCTGGGGCTCCAGCGAGCCCGCCTTCTCGACCGCCCGCGCCCATACCTGGACGGCGCCATAGCTCAGCAGGGTATAGCCTTCGGGCTCGAAGTTCTCGGAGCGGAACTGCTCGACGACTAGCGCCGCTTCTGGATTTCGACGCGGGTCGGGGACAAAGGTGAAGAGCGTGCCCTCGGCCGCGGGGCCGGCGATGAGGCCGAACTCCTCGGTCGACATGGCATCGCCCGAGACGAGTTGAAGTGCGTATCCGCGATCATGTGCCGCGCGGAGCATGAGGGCGGCTGCGTCATAACGGCCGCCGAGGTACAACACCGCAATATCTGTTGCCTCGAGAGCAGCGATTTCAGACGAATAGTCGGTCTTCCCGGGGTCGTAGGCTTCATAGATCGCTTCGGTCACGCCCCGCTGGTTCAACTGCTTTCTTGTCTCATCGGCAAGACCCTTCCCATAGGTCGTACGGTCGTGAAGTATTGCGATCTTCTTGTCGGCCCAATGATCGGCCAGGTAGTTGCCGGCCACGGTGCCCTGCGCGTCGTCGCGGCCAATGACTCGAAACACATTGGCACGGCCCTGCTCGGTCAGCATCGGGTTGGTGGACGACGGCGAAATCTGCAAGATTCCCGCAGCCTCATAGACCTTCGATGCCGGGATCGACGACTCGGAGCACATGTGCCCGACGACGAACACGACGCCGTCAGCCACCAGCTTTTGGGCGGCCGCCATAGCTTGCTCGGGATCGCAGAAGTCGTCGACTGTGATGAGCCGCACCTGCTGCCCGAGTACGCCGCCCGCTTCATTGACTTCGGCCACGGCCATTTCGGCACCGCGCTCCATCTGCCCGCCGACCCAGGCGAGCTGCCCCGTGACCGGGCCCGCCGCCCCGATCAGGACCTCGGCCCCCGCGGGGAGGCTGAACGCGGCTGCAAGCGCGACGATAGCTACGGTGATGATGCGGTGGGTGGATGCACCCCCAAACCGCCGCTTACGCCAATCCGGTCGGCGCGACAGCCCTTTCCGCAGGCGCAGCGTCCTTGGGGGCCGCGATCCCGCCAGCGGCAGACGCAAGAGGCAGCCGCGTATACGGAGGCGCCCAAACATCGCGCCGATGCTTGATCCGAACGATCGTGCTAACCCGGTCTGCATCATTTGTTTCAGCGTGCGCCGGACCCTTACTCGACCGGCACGTACTCTCCACTCCGCCAGACGTACCATACCCAGCTTTGGGTCGTGAGATCGCCCTTGTCGTCAAAGTCGATACGGCCCAACACCGTGTCGAATTGATTGTTGTGCAGCGACGCAATCACGGCCTTCGGCTCCAGCGAGCCTGCCTTCTCGACCGCCTGCGCCCAGGTCTGGGCGGCGCCGTAGCTGTGCAGCGTCCAGGAATCGGGTTCGAAGTTCTCGGCGCGGAACCGCTCAACGACATCAGCCGCTTCCGGATTTCGACGCGGGTCGGGGACAAAGGTGAAGAGCGTGCCCTCGGCGGCAGGGCCGGCAATGAGCGCAAACGCCTCGGTCGCCGTATCGTCACCCGAGATCACCTGAACCGGGTAGCCCCGGTCGCGCGCCGCGCGGACCATGAGCGCGGCCTCGGTATGGTACCCGCCCACATAGAGCACCGCGATATCCGCCGCCTGCAGCGCGACGATCTCAGCGGAGTAGTCGTCTTTCCCGGGAACGTAGGCCTGGTAGATCGCTTCGGTCACGCCCCGCCTGTTCAATTGCTTCCGGGTCTCGTCGGCGAGGCCTTTCCCGTAGGTCGTGTTGTCGTGGAGGATCGCGATCTTCCTGTCGCCCCATTGATCAGCCAGGAAGTCGCCGGCCTCGAGGCCCTGCGCATCGTCGCGACTACAGACGCGGAAGACGGTGGCGCGGCCGTGCTCGGTCAGCATCGGGTTGGTCGAGGATGGCGATATCTGCACAACGCGCGCCGCCTCGTAGACCTTCGAGGCCGGGATCGAGGCTCCGGAGCAGTAGTGCCCGACCACAAATACCACGCCGTCGGCGACCAGCTTCTGGGCTGCCGCTACCGCCTGCTCGGGATCGCAGAAGTCGTCGACCGTGATGAGCCGCAACTGCTGGCCGAGCACCCCACCCGTCGCATTGATGTCGGCCACGGCCGCCTCGGCGCCGCGTTTCAATTGTGTGCCGGTCCACTCGAGCTTTCCCGTCATCGGGCCGGCGACACCGATCAACACCTCCGCCCCCGCAGGGCAGATGAACAACGCCGCGAGCGCGGCGACAGCAATGGTGACCGCGTGGTGCATGACTGCACCCCCAAACTTTAGCTTACGCTAATCCAGCCGGCGCCGACAGTCCTTTCCGCAAGCGCGGATACCTCGGCTGGTTCTGCGGCGCATCCGGCTCTTTTCTGAACGAGCGACCAGGGACCAGGATCGCCATGTGGCCTTGTGCGGTACCTGATGACTGGCTGAAGCGCTGGATTGCTGAGCTCTCAACAAAATCGGTGACTGAGCGGTAGTTCCGGCCTCTCGCGACGAACCGAATTGCCCCGTTTGCAGACCTTCCGGTCTGACCTATGGAGGTCGCCAACGGGTCACAAGCAGAACAGCAGCCCCCTACGGCTCGTCCCTCTCATCGCGCAAATTAGACACAACGCGGCGGTTCTGCGACCTGCAGGCGGTGTCGGGGCAGTCGCGGACGAGCCTGTCCTTACCGTAGCCCTTGGCCCACATACGGTTGCGGTCTATGCCGCCGGCGGCGAGGTAGTCCATCACCGCATCGGCGCGCTGCTGCGACAGCGCCGTTTCACTTGCGCCGGGATCGTCGGCGAAACCCTGCAGCTTGAGCAGCCAGCGCGGATGCTTTGCTAACCAGGCGATCTGGGTGTCGAGGGTGGCCTTGGCGACAGAATCGAGCGCGGCCGAACCTTGCGTGAAATAGGTGCGGCGGCCGACATTGAGGATAAAATCCTCCTCGCTGCCCGGCTGCACGTTCTGGAAGCCGGCAACCTCGGTGTTGGTGATGTCGGGCGTGGAAGGGGCCAGCGTGTTGCTGGTCGAGCAGGATGCGGCCAGCACCAGCAGGCCGGCGGCGAGCAGCCGGCGCGTGTTTTCAATCATGCGGTTCATGAGGCGCCAATCATTCGACAGTGGTGGAAGCGGGCGCCTGGTCGGCGATGTGCGGCAGGACCTGCACCGCGGTGCCGATCGGGCAGCGCTGGTAAAGGTCGATGATGTCTTCCGGGAACATGCGGATGCAGCCGCTGGAAGCGTCGGTGCCGATGCTCCATGGCTCCAGCGTGCCATGCAGGCGGTAGCCGGTGTCGGCGCCGTTGCGGTGCAGATAGAGCGCGCGCGGCCCGAGCGGATTGTTGGACGCGCCGCCTGCGACCATGTGCGGTAGGTCCGGCTTGCGCTTACGCATTTCGGGGGGTGGGACCCATTGCGGCCACAGCGCGCGGCGGTCGATCGTCGCGCGGCCGTACCATTTGAAGCCGTCCTTGCCGACGCCGACGCCGTAGCGGATGGCGGTCTTGTTTTCCATGATGACGTAGAGGAAATGGTGGCGGGTATCGACCACGACGGTGCCGACCGGCTCACTGCTGAAATACTTGACGATCTGGCGATGCCATCTCTTGTCGATCTTGGCGAAGTTGGTCTTGCGATAGACAAAATTGTTGTCGCTGGCGGTACCGGCGAAAAAGGATTTTGCCGCCGCGGCTTGAGCAATATTGCTGGTTGCACCCACCGCGACCAGCGCCAGGCCGCCGAGCACGACACCCCTGCGTGATAAAACCATCGGCAATATCCCCCCATGCCAAAAGCCTGGCGGACCATAGTTGAGAATTACTTCGCCTCAAAGTGGAAAATGCTGCGTTGCTTCAGTCTGCCGTGCCGGAAGCGGAACGTCCGCTTTCGGGATGATGGGGCTGGAAAAGCCGACCTTTTCATCCAGGGTGGTGCCGACCGCATTGCGCCAGAAGCAGCGGGATGGGTCGGACGCGCGTCAGTGGCCCTGCGGCAGGAGAGCTGGGGCGTCGCGCGAGCCATAGTCTCAAGAGGCGTGATCTGTGGTATCATAGGTCGGTAAGACCGGAGGCGCCGGTCCTGCCTGCCTCTGGCCTGCGGCTTGCGAGTCGTGAATCTTTACTGAGGCTCAACATGGAGCGGAAGCTCGCTGCCATCCTTGCCATCGATGTTGTCGGGTACTCGGCGCTCATGGAGGCGGATGAAGCGGGCACCTTCGACCGGCTGAAACGTGGCCGCAAAGAGCTGTTCGAGCCGGAAATCGCGACGCGACACGGGCGAATCTTCAAGCTGATGGGAGACGGCCTGCTGGCGGAGTTCGGCAGCGTGGTGGATGCGGTCGAATGCGCGGTCACGCTTCAGCGCGGCATGGCGGAGCGTAACGCGAGCGTCGCCGAAGACCAGCGCTTCGAAGTCCGGATCGGAATCAACCTTGGAGAAGTGATCGTCGAAGGGGACGATCGCTATGGCGAGGGCGTGAACGTGGCGTCGCGTCTCCAACAACTCGCCGAGCCCGGTGGCATCTGCGTTTCGGAGAAGGTGTCCAAGGAGGTCAGGCAGAAGCTGGCGTTTGCGTTCGAGCCCATGGGCGAGCAGCGGGTGAAGAATATAGCCGAGCCGATATACTGCTATCGCGTGAACCTGCACGTTCCGAGAGCCGCTCCGGTCGGCCGACTGGCATCGCTCGAATTGCCCGACAAGCCCTCGATCGCGGTCTTGCCTTTCACCAACATGAGCAACGATCCGGAGCAGGAAACCTTTGTCGACGGCTTGACCGAAGACCTGATCACCGACCTGTCTCGCTCAGCCGGCCTCTTCGTCATCGCGCGCAACTCAACCTTTGCTTACAAGGGGCGGTCGGTCGATGTGCGTTTGACCGCGCGTGATCTTGGGGTGCGCTATGTGGTTGAAGGCAGCGCCCGGCGCGCCGCGGCGCGCGTGCGCATCAATGCGCAGCTGATCGACGCGATCGGCGGCGATCATATCTGGGCCGAGCGCTACGACAGCAGCCTCGAGGACATCTTTGCAGTGCAGGACGAGGTCACGGCCAAGATCGTCGAAGCCCTTGTCGGCCGATTGGCCGGACAGCCGGCGCGTAAACGGCCGACGAGTCTCGAAGCCTATGATCTTTGCGTGCGAGCCCGCGGCGTCAGTTTTCAGACCGGGTTAGGCGCGCGGGAAGCGCGCATGCTCCTGGAAAAGGCGATCGGACTCGATCCCGACTATGCCGAGGCACATAGCTTGCTGGCCCTCAATCTTTGGCTCGGCTGGCTGTTCTGGAACGAGCCGAAGCAAACCAACCAGCCTCGCGCGCTGGCGGAAGCGCAGCGGGCTGTGGCGCTCGACCCTAACGATGCGGGAAACCGCTGGGGGCTGGGCATCATACTTGGTCACGAACGGCGCTTCCCGGAATCGGATGCCGAGTTCGAGGCGACCTTCAAGCTCGATCCCAATCATGCCGATGCCTGGGCGATGCGCTCGGATCTCATCACCTTAAGGGGCGACGCGGTCAAGGGCATCGAATTCGTGACGCGGGCGTTGCGGCTCAATCCGCACCCTCCAGGGTGGTACTATTGGATGGCGGGCCAAGCCTATTATGCGCTCGGCGACTATCAATCTGCGGTCGATGCCTTACGCAAGCCGGAAACCTACCGCACCACGTCGCGGCGCATCCTAGCGGCAGCCCTCGCGCAGCTCGGGCGCCTTGACGAAGCCCGTCAAGAGGCGGAATTCTTCCTGCTGAGCGATCCCTATTTCAGCATCAGGCACTGGGCAACATCGCAGCCATTCGACGACGAAGAAGTGCTCCAGCGCTTCGTCGAAGGTTACCGCAAGGCTGGCCTTCCCGACTAAGGAGCGCATCGCTTTGGATCGCCGACTTGCTCTCGTCAGGACATACGCTCGTCTTTTGGCTGTGAGGGCAATGCCCGTGGGTTCCATCGATCAATGTCCGTTGATGGCGCGCGAGTACGACGTTGGTGATGGATCCTGCAATGTCCGCTTTCGAAAAGCCGGAAAAGCAGTTTTTGTGACCGACTTGGGGCGCAGAGCTGCCGTTCAGAATCTGAAATGTGAACATCGCCTTCGAGTCATGGCCTGCCGTTGGGCGGCCGCGAAGGAAAGAGTAGTGAAAGGTTCAGACGTTGTGATGAGGCGACCCGTCACAGGGTCGCCGTTGAGTTCCGCCCTGCACTCTTATGCGACTTTTCGAGCACAGACCGAGAACATCTGGCCGTTTTTCGGGTCCACCCGACCCTGAAGTCGCGCTGCCGAGCGTCCCGCATACGCGGACCTTGCCGCCAACCTCGGCCTGTCGGGGTGGCATCACCGTTGCCTTCGCGTGGACAACGTCGACGAGGCGTTGCCGAGTTGAAACGCCGTATCGTGACATTTGTGCATGTGTTCCGGCGATCAGCAGCCGCATCGCGTTCTTCTCCGATCCTTGGGGCCATCTTCGAACGGATGCAGCCAACAATTGGTCAATCTCAAAAGGGTCCTTTCCGCCTATCGCACGGAGGGTAGACGCCCACACAGTTCGGAGGCACGAACAAATTTCGGCGTATGGACCTGTCTTCCGGAACCAAGAAAAACTATCGTTTAAATCAATTGAAGCTGACATTGTTTTTCGATCGGTCGATTCCTTATTCTTGATCCTCGGATGGCTGTCGATCATGGCGCAGCCTTCCCCGGGAGGTCAGGATGAGGCATGATTTCGAGACGCACCGCCGTCAGGCGATGAGCATTTTCCGCGCCTGGGGCATGCCTGCGGAGAAGGCGGAGAAATCGGCGGACGTGCTGGCCTGGGCCGATCTCCATGGCCTCGAAAGCCACGGCATCGCGCTGTTGGTCGAATACAACGAACGACGGCAGACGCGGCCGATCAACTTTCAGTCGAAGCCCGCAATCGTGCAGGAGACGGCGGTCAGCGCCCTGCTCGACGGGGACGGCGGCCTCGGCCACGATCCCGCCATACGAGCGATGGAAACCGCGATCGCCAAGGCAAGGGCAGCCGGCGTCGGCGTGGTGTCGGTCCGCAATTCCGGTCATTTCGGCGCGCTGGGCTACTTCACCACCAAGGCCACCGATCACGATCTGATTGGCATCGCCGCCACCAGCGTATTCGGCATTCGGGTTCCGCCGACCGGCGGCGCGGCGGCGCGCTTCGGCACCGACCCGTGGTCCTTCGCCGCCCCCGCCGAGCCCGGCCGGCCCTTCGTGCTCGACATGGCCACGACGACGGTGGCGTCCGGCAAGGTCCGGAACAAGATCGTCGAAGGCCAACTCATGCCGTCGGGCTGGGGCATGGACGGGAAGGGCGTGCCGACGCTCGACCCGAAAGCGGTGATGGAGGGAGGCTTCCTGTCGCCGCTGGGCGGCGCGGCGGAGAGCGCCGGCTACAAGGGTTACGGGCTGGCTGCGATGGTCAATATCCTCGCCTCGTGCCTGTCCGGCTCCACACTGATCACCGATCCCAACCATTCGAAACAGCCATGGGGCCTCGATGTCGGTCACTTCTTCATGGCCATCAACCCCGCCTTGTTCCGTCCGATTGCAGACTTCCGCGCCGACGTTGCCCGCTTCTGCGACGATCTGCGCGCAACACCCCCCGTGGACCCGCTAAAACCTGTCCAGGTGGCCGGCGACCCGGAGCGCAAGGTCCGCGCCGAGCGTGAGAAGACAGGCATTCCCATCGGGCCCGGCCTGCATCGCCGTCTCCATCGGATAGCCCAGGAATCCGGCGCCGACTGGGTGCTTGCGCCTGCTTCTGTCGACAGTTTACAGTTGGCTGGCGACAGTGAACCGAGGGCGAAGACGTGACATTTGCAGCAAGACCGATCGAACGATCCGAAAGCCTGAGCGCTCGCGTCTACAGCGAAATAGAACGGATGATCCTCACGGGGGACATACAGCCCGGCAGCAGGATCAACGAGGCGGTGCTTGCCGGGCAGATGGCCGTGAGCCGAGCGCCGGTGCGCGAAGCGACGCGGGCACTTGTCGAGGCGGGCCTTCTCATCGCTATTCCGGCGCGCGGCGTCTTCGTCCGTGAAATGTCCCACCGCGAGATTGCCGAAAACTACGACGTGCGCTCGTTGCTCACCGGGCTGATGTGCGCGCGGGCAGCGGAACGGCGTACCGAAGCCGAAGCGGCAAAGCTCAAGCGCCTGATAGCCGACATGGATACGGCGATCGCCGCCGGCCGGATCGTGCGCTACTACGAGATCAACCTTGCGTTCCACGAACTGATCGGCCGTATCGCCGATCATTCCTGTGCGCGCCGCGTCTACAACGACCTGATCCGGGAAACCCATGTCCTGCGGCGCTCGCTATCATCGCCGGAGCAGACCAATCTGGAGCATCGCAGCATCGCCGAAGCGATCGAGCGCGGCGACGTCGAGCTCGCTCGGCAGCGTGGGCTCGAGCACGTCCTCAACGGCAAGGCACGCTGGAAGGCATCCATCGAAAATGCGGCGGCCGCCGTGGCCGCCATATGACCCATTTGTCCCAAGGAGATCTCACTTGAAAATTGCAAACATCACCGCCAGCCTGCATCGCCACGAGATCGATTTGCCTGGCATCGGCGAATCCATCGAATCTCGCATGTTCGTCTTTGTCGAGGTCGAGACCGACACGGGCCTCAAGGGGCTCGGCTGCACCGGCCAGTTCCTGCCTTGGTCGACCATGCCCTGCATCGAGGATCATATATTTCCGTTGATCAAGGGCATGGATGTCTTCCACACCGAGGCTATCCACTCCAAAGTATGGAAGCAGCTCAACAACCGCGCCTATACCGGTGTCATTTCCAACGCTCTCTCGGCGATCGACATCGCGCTGTGGGACCTCAAGGGCAAGATTGTCGGCAAGTCGGTCTCGGAGCTTCTGGGCGGCTATTCCCGCGAGGCCTACACCTATGCGACGTTTGGCTACCCGTTCTTCGACGAGCAGCAGATCGCCGACTACGCCAAGAAGTTTCTGGCCGACGGGCACACCATGCTGAAGATGGTCGTCGGCGGCGAGCCGACGCGTACCTGGAAGGACGACGTGCGTCGCGTCTATGCCGCACGCGAGGCAATCGGCCCCGACGTCGACCTCATGATCGACGCCAACTGCTACTTCAACCCCCATGACGCCTTCATGCTGGCGAAGGCCGTGGAAGACGCGAACCTGAAATGGTTCGAGGAACCGATCCAGCAGAACGACGCGCGTGCGCTTGCCGACCTGCGCAGCCGCGTCAAGATTCCAATCGCCGCCGGCCAGATGGAAGGCAACCGCTGGCGCTTCCGCGAACTCGTCGTCCACCACGCGGTGGACGTGCTGCAGCCGAACGTCCTCTACAATGGCGGCTACACCGAGGCGCTCAAAGTGGCGCACCTCGCCCAGGCCTTCAATCTGCCGATGGCCAATGGCGGCGGCTGGCCGATCTTCAACATGCACATTCTGGCGGGCGTAATGAATGGCGGCCCGGTCGAATTCCACTACGGCATGTGGATGACCGGAAAACATTTCTTCAACGGCACGCCCGACCCCGTGAACGGCAAGATGACAATCCCGGACGCGCCGGGCCTTGGCTTCACGCCGAATTACGAAGCGCTAAAGGATGGCCGAGTCAAGGATCCCAAAGGTAGCCAGTTCACCGGTCGTGATGCGCACGGCTACCTGCTGCGTGAAACCATCGAAAAGAAGAACGCCTGACAATCGCAGCCCCGGGACCGCCAAAAATGGTTCGATCGGTTCCGGTGCTGTTCCAAGTTCTAACTGGGAGGAAATGACTATGACCTACGGACTCTCGAACTTCGTCAACCATGGCCGCGTTGTCGGCCTCGGTTTGCTCACAGCTGCGGCCATCGCGGTCAGCGCCGCGGCAGCGGAGTATCCGGACAAGGACATCAAAATGATAATCCCGTTCGGCGCCGGCGGCGGCAGCGATACGCTCGCCCGCACCATCGCCGGCGTGATCGAGGAGATGAAGCTGATCCCTGTGAAGATCCTGCCTGAGAACCGTACAGGCGGCTCGGGCGCGGTCGGCTACAGTGTAGTCGCCAAGGAAAAGGGTGATCCCTATCATCTGGCGACCGTCAGCGTCAGCTTTTTCACAACGCCACTCCTGGGTGGCTCGCCGGTGAGCTACAAGGACTTCACTCCACTCGCTGCGATCGCGCAGTCGCCCTACATCATGGTTGTTCCTACCTCTAGCGAATACCAGAAGCTTGACGACCTGAAGAAGACGCCGCGCTTCACCACCGGTACGACGGGCGTCGTCTCCGACGCGGCACTGCTGGCCAAGATGACGTCCAACGCGCTCGGCATCCAGATTGACTCAGTGCCGTTCGACGGTGAGGGCGAGGTGATGGCGGCGCTGCTCGGCGGACATGTAAACGTCGGCTTTCTCAACCCATCCGAGGCGATGGCGCAGATGAAGGCCGGCAAGCTGCGGCCACTCGCGATCACGTCGGCCGAGCGTTCGCCGGCCTTCCCCGACATCCCGACCTTCAAGGAACTCGGATATGGCGAGATTCTGCACACCCAGCTTCGCGGACTGGTCATGCCCGCGGACGTTCCGCCGGAAGTCGTAACCTACTGGGAGGGCATCCTGCAAAAGGTTGCGACCAGCGAGCAGTGGAAGAAGCAGTATATCGACCGCTTCCACGACATCCCGGACTATGTTGACGCGGAAGGCTTCAAGCAAGTGCTCGAGCGCACCAACGCGCGCTACGAGACGATGATGAAGGAACTCGGCATCATCAAATAGTGACGTTGCTCGGAGCCACCCGAAATGGTGGCTCCCATCCGTCGCGAGGAGGAAAGCGATGAGCGTTCAACGGCTCGACCTACTGGTCGCCGCACTGCTGATAATCTTCGGTCTCTGGCTGATCTACACAGGCATCGGTTATGGCCTGATGCAGGGCACCACGCCCGGGGCCGGTCTCTTCCCCATCATCATCGGTTCGTCGATCGCTTTGCTCAGCGCAATAAATCTATACCGGGCGCTTGGCGGGGTTGAGAAGCTTGGCCCGGGCATATCGGGCCGCGAGGCGGCAAAAGCCGGGGTCGTGATCGCGGCGCTGCTGATCGCCGTCTGGCTGACCCCGTATCTCGGCATGATGATCGCCACCATGCTGGCTATGGCGGCGATCGGCCTGGCTCTGCGGACCGAACCGGGCCCGGTTTTCTTTGTCAAGCTTGCGGCGGTGTCTGTGATCACGCCGATCATCCTTCTGCTGCTGTTCCAAAATCTCCTGGGCGTGCCGACCCCCAGGGGACTGCTCGGCTTCTAATCGGCCACCCAAGAGAGGTACCGCGATGGAAACGCTTGCGCTGTTGTGGGACGGAATTCTCGCCGCCACCGATCCGGCAATCTTCGCCTGCACCATACTGGGCGCTGTGGTCGGCTTGCTGATCGGTGCGCTCCCTGGCCTCGGACCGACCGCCGGCGTTGCGATCATGCTGCCGGTGGCGGCAGGCTTCGGCGGCGTCGCGGCAATCGCGTGCCTCGGTGGTGTCTACTATGGCTCGATGTTCGGCGGCGCCATCACGTCGATCCTGCTCGGCATTCCCGGCGACGCGCCTTCCGTGATGACGGTCATCGATGGCTATCCGATGGCCCAGAAAGGCGAGGCCGGGCGGGCGCTGGGGACGAGCGTCTTCGCCTCCTTCGTCGGGGGTCTTCTCGGCATAGCCGGGCTGGTGGCTCTTTCGGTTCCGGTATCGCGCTATGCACTCGCCTTTGGCCCGACCGAGATGACGGCGATGATGTGTTTTGCGCTTTCGCTGCTCAGCGTGTTGGGCGGCCGCAACGCCTTCAAGGGTTTCGTCGCGTTGGCGCTGGGCTTGTGGCTGGGCATGGTGGGACTCGATCCCATTTCCGCCTTGCCGCGCTATACCGGCGGGTCGATGAACCTGTTCGATGGGCTCGACTTCTCCATCGTCGCTGTCGGCCTGTTCGGGCTTACCGCGATCTTCACCTCCCTTGAGGCGAACGTGGACAAACCGGTTGCCAAATACACTTTCGCCTCGCTGTTGCCGAGGATGAGCGATGCCGTTCAGACACGCTGGCAACTGCTGCAAGGGTCGGTGCTCGGCTTCTTCGTGGGCGTCCTCCCCGGCGTCGGCGCCTCGGCAGCGACCATGCTCTCTTACGCACTCGCCAAGCGCCTGTCGCCGACGCCCGAAAAATATGGCACCGGCATCGTCGAGGGCGTGGCAGCGCCGGAGGCGGCCAACAATTCAGCGTCCTACGGCGCGATGATCCCGCTGTTCACGCTTGGCATCCCGGGCTCGGCGACCACGGCGGTGATGATGGGCGGGTTGATCATGATCGGCCTGCAGCCGGGCCCGCTGCTGTTCACCGAGAATCCGCAGTTTGTCTGGTCGGTGTTTGGCTCTTTCGCCATCGGCAACCTGGCACTTGTGTTCTTGACGCTGTTGCTGACTCCGCTGCTGGCGGCGGCGCTTTTCGTTCCGACAGCCTATCTCTATCCAATCGTCATTGCGATCGTCGTTTACGGTGTCTTCGCCATCGACAATTCGACGTTCAATGTGATGCTGACCATCTTGGCAGGCGGTGCCGGGATCATCCTTGCCAGGCTCGATTATCCAGCCGTGCCGCTGATCCTCGGCCTGGTGTTGGGACCGCTGCTGGAGCGCAACATCCGCCGCACGCTGATCCAATCGCAGGGCGACTTGCTCGTCTTCATCGAGCGGCCCATTGCCCTGGGGCTGTTCATCGCCACGGTTCTCGTGCTCTCGATCCCACTCTTCCTCAAGCTGACCGGGCGCAAGAAGATCGCCGCGGACGAGGCTGAGGTCTGACAGGACTGCGGTATATGACATTTCAATATTGCATCGTTGGCGGCGGCATCGTCGGGCTTGCCACCGCCTCCGATATCCTGGCCCGCGATCCGGCGGCTCGCATCCTGGTCATCGAAAAGGAGGCCGGTTTCGGCGAGCACCAGACCGGCCACAACAGCGGTGTTATCCATGCCGGCATCTACTACGCCCCCGGCTCCTTGAAGGCGAAGCTCTGCCGCGAGGGAGCGAAGGCCACGAAAGCCTTTGCGCGAGACAACAACATTCCGTTCGAGGTGTGCGGGAAGCTGCTTGTCGGCACCAGCCCGGTCGAGATGGAGCGCATGGAAGCGCTAAAGCATCGCGCTTTGGAGAATGGCATTGGCTTCGAGGAGGTAAGCGCGGCGCGTCTGCATGAGATCGAGCCAAACATCGCTGGCCTGGGCGCGTTGCTCGTGCCGTCGACCGGCATTATCAACTATAAGCTGATCTGCGACGCTCTGGCCGAGGGTCTCAAGGCGAATGGTGCCAAACTGATGACCGGCACCCGCGTCAAAGGCATCTCGGAAGACGACACCGGCGTGGTGGTGACCACCGATCATGGCGAAGCGATCCGCGCCGAGCAGCTTGTTGCCTGCGCCGGGCTGCAGTCGGATCGGCTTGCGAGGCTTGCCGGGCTCAATCCCACCCACCAGATCGTGCCGTTCCGTGGCGAATATTACACATTGCCCGACGCGAAATCGACGATCGTCAAGCACTTGATCTATCCGATCCCTGATCCGGATCTGCCGTTCCTCGGCATCCACCTGACACGCATGATCGACGGACGGGTGACAGTTGGGCCCAACGCCGTGCTGGGCTTTCATCGCGAAGGCTACAAAAAGGGCAGCATCGACCTGGGCGATGTCACCCAGATGCTCACCTTCGGCGGCTTCTGGAAAATGGCCCGCAAGAACCTCACGTCAGGGATCGACGAGTTCCGCAACTCGATTTTCCGCCGCGGCTACCTGGAGCAGTGCCGTAAATACTGCCCTTCGCTCGAACTCCCGGACCTTGGCCAACCAGGCGCAGGCATCCGTGCGCAGGCGGTTCTGGCCGATGGCACGCTGGTGCACGATTTCCTCTTCCTCGACAGCCCGCGCCAGTTGCATGTCTGCAACGCGCCGTCGCCCGCGGCGACGTCCGCCATGCCCATCGCGAAGATGATCGTCGATCGGATCGAGGAGCGGTCACAATGATCCGGGCCCGATACAATCATTGCCCCACGCGTATCCCGCGGCAGGCGCTCGGCATGCATCGTCACAGCCTGGCGCGTGGGTCCTTTCGAGCCAACCGTTCCAGTAGGTAGTCGACTTCGGATCGACCGGCCGGCGTCAGCGACGAGCGCGGGCTGCGCTGCACGTCCGATGTTATGGCGCCGCGCCGCATCAGCACGTATTTGCGCACCGCGAGGCCAATCCCCTGTTGCTGCTCGAAACGGATCAACGGCAGGTGGGCATCGAAAAGGTCGTGCGCTGCGTCGCGCTGGCCTTCGCGGTGCAGCCGATCGAGTTCGACCAGCATGTCCGGAAAGGCATAGCCCGTCATCGCGCCATCCGAACCGCGTTCCGGCTCGAAGTCGAGGAACAGTCCGCCATTGGCCGTCAGGATCGAGAATTTCCGCAGGTCGCCCGCGGCTTGGAGCTTGCGGATCGCCGAGATTTTCTCAAGTCCCGGCCAGTCCTCTGCCTTCAGCATGACGCAGGACGGATGTTCCTTCATTATGCGCGAGATCATCGGCACCGACAGGACCACCGATAGCGTCAGCGGATAATCCTGCAGGGCCCAGGGTACGTCCGGACCGATTGCTTCCACGCAGTGATGGAAATAGGCGGCGATCTGCTCGTCGCTGCGCAGGTGCGAGGCCGGAGCCAGCATCACGCCGGCTGCGCCGGCATCCGTCACCTCGCGCGCCAGCCTGCGCATGGCGGCAAAGCTCGGATTGGACACTCCAACCACGACAGGCACACGCGAGCGCGCGATCACGCGCCTTGCGATTGTCAGCGATTCCTCGGGCTCCAGTTTCTGGGCTTCGCCCAGAATGCCGAGGATTGTCATGCCGGCGGCGCCGGCATCCTGGTAGAACTCCGTCAGCCGGTCGACGGAGTCGTAGTCGACCGACATGTCCGCATTGAACGGCGTCGCCGCGATCGGGTAGACGCCTTTGGCATCGACGCCGAAGGTCATGTCTTCTTCGCGAAAGCGGCATAGCGCGCCTTCGTCTCCTCGTTCATCGGATAAAGACCGGGCAGCGGCACGCCGCGGTCGACCTCGGTCATGATCCACGCTTCCATCGTCTCCTGCTCCGGCGCTTCGGCCAGCACCTGCTCGAGAAATGCCGCGGGGATCAACACCGCGCCGTCATCGTCCACCACCACGATATCGTCGGGAAAGATCGCCACGCCGCCGCATGCGATCGGCTCCTGCCAGCCGACGAAGGTGAGACCGGCCACTGACGGCGGCGCGGAAATGCCGTTGCACCATACGTTGAGGCCGGTACCGAGCACGCCCGCGGCGTCGCGCATCGCGCCGTCGGTGATCAATGCGGCGACATTGCGCTTGGCCATGCGCGCGCAGAGGATATCACCGAAAATACCGGCGTCGAGCACGCCCATTGCGTCAGCCACCGCCACGCAACCTTCGGGCATCGCCTCGATCGCCGCACGGGTCGAAATAGGCGAGGCCCAGCTTGCCGGGGTGGCGAGGTCTTCACGCGCCGGCACGAAGCGCAAAGTGAAGGCTGGCCCCACCACGCGCGGCTGGCCTGGACGGATAGGCTTGGTTCCACGCATCCAAACGTTGCGCAGGCCCTTCTTCAGGAGGACCGTGGTGAGGGTCGCGGTGGAGACGCCCTGCAGGGTCTCTACGACTTTCGGGTCGAGGGTCATCGGGGTCTCCTTAGATGCTGGGGATCAAGCCGCCGTCGATGCGAATGACGGAGCCGGTGATATAGGATGCGCGCGGGCTAGCCAGGAAGGTGACCGCATCGCCATATTCCTGCGGTCGGCCATAGCGCCCGACCGGAATGGACGCGGTGCTTTGAGCGGCTACTTCCTCGGCCGAGCGCCCCTCGCGCTTGGCTTTCTGTTCGTCGAGAAAGGTGATGCGTCCCGTGGCGATGCGCCCGGGCAGAACGATATTGGCGGTGATGCTGTCGCGGCCGACTTCGGCCGCCAACGTCTTGGACCATCCGACCAATGCCATTCTGAGCGCGTTCGACATGCCGAGATTAGGGATCGGCGCGACCACGCCGGAGGACGTCGAGGTGATGATGCGGCCCCATTTGCGCTGGCGCATGCCGGGCAGCACCGCGTCGGTGACGGCAATCACCGAACGCACCATGCTGTCGAAGAACTTCGACCAGTCCTGCGAAGACTGACCGGCTGCCGGCGTCGGCGGCGGGCCGCCTGTATTGTTCACCAGAATGTCGACCGAGCCGAAGGCCTTCTCGATCGAGGCCAGGCGTCCCTCGATCGTCGACAGGTCGCCGACATCCCAGCCCATTGTCAGCGCCTCGTTGCCGGCGCCCTTGATGGCCGAGGTGGTGTTTTCCGCAGCCGCTTCATCGATGTCGGCGACGACCACGCGCACGCCTTCGCCGGCCAGCGACCGCGCGATCGCCCCGCCCAACCCGCCGCCGGCTCCAAAGACGAGCGCGACCTTACCCTTCAGTTCGAGATCCACAGGAAACCCTCCAATTCAAGGCGGATTATCATCAACCCCGTACAGAAGAAAACATGGCTTGCCGTATAATTTGATGATAGTTTTTCTATCGATGGAATCACGCTTTCTCGAAACCTTCCTCCTTGTGGCCGAACTCGGTTCGCTGGCCGAGGCGGCCCGCCGTCTGGCAATCACGCCGGCCGCCGTGGCCCAGCGCATGCAGGCCCTGGAGGACGAATTCGGTAAGCGGCTACTGGTACGCGCGGGCCGCGTGGTGCAGCCGACCGACGCCGGCCATGCAATTCTGGAACAAAGCCGCAGAATCCTTGGCGACATCCGCCACCTGAAAACGCTTGCACAGACCGATTCGCCATCAGGTGAGATGAGGCTCGGCGCCGTGTCGACCGCGCTGACCGGCATCCTTGCGCCCGCCCTCCGGCACCTTGTCGACACGGTTCCTTCGGTCGAGGTCTTCGTTCTCCCCGGCACTTCCACTGATCTCTATCAGGCGCTGGGCGACGGAAGCATCGACGCGGCCATATTGGTTCGGCCGCCCTTTCCAATCCCAAAATCGCTGCATTGGAGCGTGCTTCGGACCGAGCCTATGATCCTGCTTGCGCCGAGCGCCCTCGCCACTGGCGATCCGGAACAGTTGCTCGCAACGCTGCCTTTCATCCGGTATGACCGCAACAACTGGGGTGGCCGGCTGGCCGACGAGTGGCTGCGCCGCCAGAAGCTTCGGCCCCGGGAGTGGCTCGAGTTGGATTCGTTGGAAGCCATAGCCGTGATGGTCAGCAACGGTCTCGGTGTTTCCGTTCTGCCCGACTGGGCGCCGCCATGGCCGGAGGGGCTGTCGGTCGCGCGCCTACCGCTGCCGGGCCCGCCGCTGGTGCGCGAGATCGGCATGTTGTGGCCGCGCAGCGCGCCTTCAGGACGGCTGGTGGGTGTTCTTCTGGACGCTTTTGCGGCAGTCTCGTCAGGCGGGAAGAGGGCCGACGATGCTTGATCCGCCTGGCTGAGACCATGACTCCGGCCGCGCTGGCATGGCCAAGGAGGATCCTAGGGTGCGACACCAATGAGCGAACTGAAACCGCCGCTGGACGCGAATGCGGCCGCTTTGGCGCGGGTCAACCTCAAGCTGTTGCAAACTTTTATGCTGGTCGCCGAAAACCGCAGCTTCAAGGAGGCCGCCGACCGGGCACATCGTTCGCAGTCCGCCATCAGCATGCAGATAAAGCAGCTCGAGGACCAACTCGGCGCCAAGCTGTTCAACCGCACCACGCGCGACGTGAAGCTCACGCCTGAAGGAAGCAAATTGTTCGCCAGCACGCAGCGCGGCCTGCAAGAGGTCGGCATCGGCTTGCGCAACGTCCAGGAGGCACTAGCCATCCGGCGCGGCCAGGTCGCGCTGGCCTGCGCGCCCACGATCGCCTCGACCCATCTGCCGCGTATCCTCGCCGAGTTCGAACGCGACTATCCGGGAATCAAGATGCTTTTGTCGGAACTTAAGTCCGCCGACCTTTACCGGGTGATACAGGCCGATGCTGTCGATTTCGGAATAGGCCCGATCTCAGGCGATCCGAACCTCGATTTCGAGCCGCTGCTCGACGATCCGCTGCACGCGCTGATCCCCACGCGGATGTGTCCGCACAATCGTCGCACCATCACGCTGGCGGAACTGTCCAGCCTGCCCTTGCTCCACTACCACACCACCACCCTGATGGGTGCGATGTTCGAGCGCGAGGCCGCCGCTCGCGGCATCGCGCTGAACGTGCGGTACCGCTGCATCCAGGCGGAGACACTCGTCGCGATGGCCGAAGCCGGCATCGGCGCGGCAATTCTCACCCAGTCGATCGTCCGTTTCGCGGAGCCGAACCAGTCGCGCGTCTACCAGATCGTCGAGCCCGAGCTCATTCACCGCTACGGCATCGTGCGCAAGCGCGGCAAGGAACTTTCGCCGGCCGCCGAACGGCTCGCGCAATTGATCCGGATGTCGCTGCGCCAGGCCTGAAGGCCGGCGCCATCAAAGGCGACTTCAGATTTTCGGAATAATCGATAGGATTTTTGAATTTTTTCTGAAGTTCGGCTTCCGCTAGACAGTGCCTTCCCGGCACACGGAACGTCGGGAAAGGAGGGAAGTCGTGCTTCAGGATGTTTATGTCCAACAGGACAACAATGTCGTCGAGACCAGGAGCAAGATCGCTCGTATCCAAGCGCACAAGCTCGCCAACATTCCGATCACGCCGCCGCCCTATCGCGACAAGCCGAACAAGGAAGGCGCACTGCTTCTCCAGGTCGAGACCAACGACGGCCTCGTCGGTTGGGCGACCAGCGGCTACACCCATCACGTCGCCATCGACTTGATCAACAAATACATCGCGCCGACGATCATCGGAGAGAGCCCGATGCGCACCGAACGCATTCCCCTGCTGTTCGATCGCGCCAGCTTCGAGCGGCCGCTCGGCAGGACGCTGATCTCGGCGCTGGCGATGATCGACATCGCGCTATGGGACATCAAGGGCAAGATGCTCGGCCAGCCCGTGCATCACCTGCTGGGCGGCGCGCGCGACAAGGTGCCGGTCTATGTCACGCATGGCGCGGCCTATGACAACGCCCCCGTTTATTCGCCGGAGGAACTCGCCGCGGAGGCGGCCCACCTCGTCAAACTCGGCAACAACCATCTCAAGAACACTGTCGGCCGCCAGCCCATTCCCGATCCCAAGGATGACTACATCCGCATGAAGGCGATGCGCGAGGCTGTCGGCCCGAATGTCAAGCTCGCGATGGACGGCAATCTGCGCATGAATCTGGCCCAGGCAGCGGAACTGTGCAAGCGATGCGAGGAACTCGACATCAGCTTCGTCGAGGAGCCGCTCTACTACAACGACCCGAGGCTGCTGCGCGAGCTGCGTTCGAAAACGACCATCCCGGTCGCTGCCGCAGAGAATGAGAAGTTCTCCGCGCGCGACCTGATCCTGGCCGACGCAGTCGACTACATACAGCCCAATGTCAACAATGACGGCGGCTACTCAGCAGCGATCCGCACCGCCGCCCTTGCCAAGATGTTCCATATCCCGCTCTCGCACGGCAACGGCAATGGCCCGCATAACATCGCGCTGCATGCCGGGATTTCGAACGGCGGACTGGTCGAATACCACTTCCACAAGTGGATGGCCTACAACGCAATCTTCAAGAGCGTCCCACAACCCGAGGATGGCTATCTGCGTGTGTCGCAGGAGCCGGGGCTGGGGCTTGAGCCGAAGGATGGCCTGATCGAGGAATTCGCGGTGCAAATGTAGCGCGGCCAGGCGTCGGCTTAGTAAGGTAGATTGGCCCAACGCGGCCGGCGAGCGAAGTTTGCTGCCTGTCCCGCCATCTGCCCTTCCCTGTCAATGACCCATGGAATGGGAATCCCAGCCTTTCGCGCAAAACGGGCTCTGACTCATATGTGGGAACGTATAGGACCCCGCCCGATTGCAACAGGTTAGCTGAATCCGGTTGATGGTCACAACTGCTGACGTATATCCGGCTTCTTGATGCGGCTAGATGTTCAGCGCCGTGAGCCTCGATGGGTTTTTGCCCGCATCCATCTCAACGGCCCAGACATCGACATCGCCGAAGCCGTGACGGGTCCACAAAAGGTTCGGGACACGGCGGGGCGAGGAACGTCTCGATTGGGGCCGGAAGCGGACGGTCGGCTTTCAGCCGTTAAAGGGGTGGAAGCGGACATTCAGGACCTTGGGGAGCATCGACGCGATCTGACCCATTCCGGTCATTCCCAGAGCATTTCGGCGTCTCCAAAGCGGACACTCAGCCAAGCCGGCGCTGATGACCTAAGCGGACATCTTGTCGAGAGAGCTTTCCGTTCAGAACTCTCGTGGATGGAAGGACCGGCGCGTTGCGTATGCCGAGTAACCCCGCCATCCGCTAGCTATAGCTAAAGCACGCTCGCGTCCGAAGCAGGACTAGAATAGGGTGAAAGGTAAAGCCGCTACGACCGACCAGGGAAGGCGCACGGCACGTATGGACCGACGGCTTACGGCAATACTTGCTGCCGACGTGGTTGGCTACAGCCGCCTCATGGGCGAGGACGAGGTAGGCACGCTCGAGGGACTGAAGAGCTGCCGTCGCGAACTGATCAACCCCGAGATCAAGAAGCACCACGGCCGCATGATCAAGCTCATGGGCGACGGCGCGCTCGTCGAGTTCGCCAGCGTCGTCGATGCCGTCCAGTGTGCTGCTGTAATCCAGCGCCGGATGGCCGACCGCAACAAGGGCATCGCCGAAGCCCGGCAAATCCGGTTTCGCATTGGTGTCAATCTCGGTGATATCATCGTTGAGGGTGACGATATCTACGGCGACGGGGTAAACATCGCCGCCCGTCTGCAGGCGATCGCAGTGCCCGGCGGAATTTGCATCTCCGGCACGGCGTTCGATCACGCAGCGCACAAAGTGGATGTCGGCTTTGCGGATCTCGGAGGGCAGCGCCTCAAGAATATCGCCGATCCGGTTCGCGCCTATCGGGTTCTGCTCGATCCCGGAGATGCGGGGAAGATCTTAGCGGCGCCACGCCGGCCAGGTTCGCCCATCATGATTTTGGCAGGAGTAGCAGCGCTGCTCATCGTCTTGCTTGCAGGCATTTTTGCATGGCAATGGCAAAAGCTCTCCGCGCTCGAAAAGCCATCCATTGCAGTACTGCCGTTTACGAACCTGAGCGGCGATCCTGGCCAGGACTATTTTGCCGACGGCATCACCGAAGATTTGATCACCGACCTTGCGAAGCTTTCCGGGCTCGATGTGATCGCCCGTAACTCCGTCTTTGCCTACAAAGGAAAACCCCTCGTTTTGGCAGATGTTGGGCGTGACCTTGGCGTGCAATTTGTCGTTGACGGCAGCGTGAGGCGGACCGGCGATCAAATCCGCCTCAACGCGCAACTCATCGATATCGCCACTGGCGACAATCTATGGGCTAATCGGTTCAATCGCGGCATCGCGGACGTGTTTGCAGTCCAGGACGAGATGAGCCGGGAAATCGCCAAGGCGCTCGGCGTCCAAGCTTCGGTAGCCGAGAGCGAGCGAATGGCACGCCCGCCGACTGCAAATCTCGAAGCCTATGATACCTACCTCCGTGCGGAGCGGGAGGCGCGCACCGGTCGAGGCGACGGATTGCGCGAGGCGCTTGCGCTGTATGAGAAGGCGCAGAAGCTCGACCCCACCTTCGCCGAGGCCTTCGCCGCCGACGCACGGCTGAGTGTCTATCTTTGGCGCACTGCCTCCGATGATATCATTCAGAGCGCGCTTGCGCGAAAGAGAGCATATGAGAAGGCAAGCCGTGCTTTGGAGCTCGATTCGGAGTTTTCATCGCCCTACGCCGTTCTCGGGATTATGCAGGTCATGGATCGCCGCTATGAAGATGCGATCGCCTCGGCGGAGCGTGCTGTCGCATTAGGCTCCGGAGACGCTGCGACGCAAATTGCCGTTGGTTATATCCAGCTGTTCGCCGGCAACCATAACAAAGCGGCATTGGCGGTCGAGACGGCATTGAAGCTTGATCCCAATCTGGCTCCGATAGACCGGGAGGTTGTCGGGGTTGTCTTGCTTTTGCTCGGGGACACCAGGAAAGCCATTGAGACTCTCGAGCGCGCTCGCGACGATGCTCCAGAGGCGGGCAGCCTTAGGATTCTGCTCGCAGCGGCCTATTCCCGCGCCGGCCGCACAGAGGACGCCAAAGCGGCGATTGCGGACGGCCTCCGGCTGGTGACGAAGACCGAATCCTTGGCTCGACTGCGGTCGTTGGACGCGTTTCGGAATCACTATGCCCATCTTCGCAACGCTGAGGATTTGGCGCCGATCATCGACGCCCTACGCCTGGCAGGACTTCCCGAATGGCCGTTCGGCTTCACCGCCGATGAACAGGACCGGTTGAACGGCGCGGAAATCGCATCTCTTGTTGTTGGCAAGACCTTGAAAGGCAACATCGAACCCGACGGGCTTCCAGCCATTATGCAGATAGAACAGGACGGCACGGCAGTCTTCCGCACGATGACACGAATGCTCACCGAGAGGGTCTACGTCGATCGCGACCTCTTATGTGAGCATAGCGAAAATATGTTTGGGCGCCCCATCTGTGGTCCCGTCTACAGACGCAGGGACGCTGCCGGCAACGGGTATTCTTATGTCAATGCAGGTATGGTGTTTCACTTCGTGACAGTGAATTGAGCTCGCAAGACTCAGGGGTTATTGATCAAGTTCCAATCCGGCTCATCGACTGCCAACTTTGCTTCGACGACCGGCCATTTTGCATCGCCCTTCGGAACAAGATCATCGGCATTGTCCGCAAAGGCGGCCGCGTTTCCTTCGTCGTAGATCAGGTAGAGCTTGCCATCGATGATCTTGAACGCTTCCGGATCGACATTGACGGTGACGGATTCATGGAGTGCGACCTCGCCCGCGCAGTAACCACCGTATTGAGGAGCGTATTTGGCAGGTTCGCTCATGAACATTTCCTTGTGTTCCTTGCTGGCGAAATGCCACGGCGTGCCAAGCCACTCATAGGAGAAATCTTCGGAACCCTTCACGGCCTTGCCATCGGTGAAATAAGCGACCGTGTCGTAGCCCATGATCGCCACTCCGCCGAAGTAGCCGGTATTCACCGAGTCGGCGAAGGCAGAGCCTGCACCGGCCATCAAGGTGAGCGCACATACGACTGCCGACGCCGAATTGGGAACCAGTCTGATCGATATGTTCATCTGCGTTCTCCGTTCAATCGTGGATAGCTTCGCACTTCGCAGCGTTCGCTTCGCCAAGGACTTTCGCCTGGCACGTCGCGCCATGCCGTTTGAATAGTTTTATGATGTCGGTATTGCCCTTCCAGAACGCGCGGGTGGTCGGCCAGTAGCCGTGAGCTTCAGGATGGTTCACATCCGCGCCTTTGCCGATGAGGAACTCTGCCAGTTCAACGTGGTTTTCCTCACCCGCTACTATCAACGGTGTGACCCCAGACTTGTTAGCCGAGTCTTCGAGAACCGCCCCCTGTTCGAGCAACAGCTTGGCGATTGGGAGGCTTCCAGAAAAGGCAGCCGCGTGGAGGGGGGTAAACCCACCTGAATTGCGCGCCATGACGTCGGCGCCCTTGCTCAGCAGGAATTCCGCAATGGGAAGCTGATCGTCGAGAGCAGCAGCGATGAGGAGCGTTGCCTGGTCGCGTGCGCGGCTGTCGACGTCGGCACCGCCTGCCAAGGCTTGCTCCACGGCACTCTTGTCGCCGGCAGCGATGGAGTCGAACAACGGCTCACCTGCGACTACTCTTGTAGCCGCCAATACCAGCATAGTAAGTGCCAGCAGTCCGCGCATCGTGTAAAATAGCATATTAGCTTCGAGTCATACAAGCTGCATTGGGCTCATCGGGGCAGATGCCGGCGGACAGCGCGGCCGGATGTCCGCTTTAAGCTCCACCGGGGAAGTCGCCTCCGGGTCACGGCGGAAGGTTCCACCCGCGACCGCAGGCTGTGTCAAATGCCACCTCGATAAATAGGGCAGCCGGTGGCGCAACCTTGGCCATGTCGCCTTCGCTATTCCAGCCCTCCCCTCACCCCTCCACCGCGCTGATCTCCGCATCGACCAGGCACCAGGACGCGTAGCGGAAGTCGCGGATCTGGACGACCTGCTCGTCCCGCCATTCGACCAGCATGAAGCCGCGCACGGCGCCGTCCGGCTCCCCAGGGTTGCGGATCAGGATCGCCGGCCTGCCGTCGACGAAGCCCAGCGACAGCGCCCAGTCGGTCACGCGGTCGTAATTGCCGAAATAGGTCGACACTTCGGCCTTGCCGCGCAGGCGGAGTCGGTTGACGACTTCGAGCTGGATATCTTCGGCGATCAGCGCCCTGACCGCGTCGAAGTCACGTGCGTTGAACAGATCGACATAACGGCGCAGCCGCCGCTCGTCGTCGGCGTCGAGCCGGGGCGCGGCGACCTGCTCCGGCTCGGCTGCAAGCAAGCGCAGCTGCGCCCGCCCGCGATGCAGCGTCGCCTTGGTCGCGGCGAGCGTTGCGCCGGTCACCTCGCAGGTCTCGTGCAGCGAAAGGCCAAGCACGTCGACCAGGATCACGGCGCCGCGCCGCGCCACCGAAAGCTGCATGAAGCTGCGCAGGCCGGCCGCCGCGGCGATCCTACTGTCGGCGCTGCCGGAGGGATCCTCGATCGTGGTCATGTCGGCCTCGGTGATGCGCGACCTTTCCCGGTGGCGCCGGCGCAGATGGTCCTGCGCGGCATTGTGGGCGATGCGAAACAGCCATTGCTCGGGCCGTTCGACCGTCATGCTGCCGTCGACCGCCTGCAGTGCCTTCACCAGCGTGTCCTGCACGATGTCCTCGCCGTCGATGACCGAGCCGGCCATGCGGGCGCAGTAGCGGTGCAGCCTCGGGCGAAGCTCGGAGAGCATCGCCTCCAGCGCCGGCCGGTCGAGTTTCCGTGGAATCGTGGCGTCCATTCTATCCGGCTTTGCCGCCCTCGAGGACATGGTAGTTGCCGATGATTCTGGCAGGCGATCGCTTGACCGGCGTAGAACGCCGCTCCGCATGGTTTTGCGTGAACGCCTCGAAGGCCGCAAGCCCGGTCAGCGCGGATGTGTCATTTCCCTCGCCGACGACGTGGATGAATTCGCCGTCGTCGAGTTCGAGCACAAGATAGCGCACGCTCTGCGGCGCCGTCTCATTCAGCGCCTCGAACACTTTTGCCACCAGCGCTCGGTTCTCTTCAAGCCCGGTGTCTTTCACGCCGTAGCGAATGAGTTTGTAGCCCATTGTTCGTCTCCTGATTGGTTGACCTGAGCAGAAGACGTTTCGCGTTCCCGAAAAGATTCTCGGCTCGGCATGAATCTTTTCGGCCGCCCGGATCGTCTTCCACCTGTGAACCGCTACGCAGCACCATCAAGGAGCAGGAGAGACGACCATGCACATCCAGTTTGCTGAACTGCCGGTGTTCGACCAGGACCGCGCCAAGGCGTTCTACATCAGGCATCTCGCCTGCCAGGTCGCAGCCGACGAGAAGATGGGCGATAGCGGCTGGCGCTGGATCGAGCTGACATTTCCCGGCGCTGTCACCAACCTGCATTTCGTGAGGCGCGCCGACGACACGGCAGGCGCGGAGCCCGTGCTGGTGCTGGTCGACGAGAATGTCGAGGCCACGATCGCCGCTTTGAAGGCTGGCGGCGTCGAGATCATCACCGAACCGCAGGAGGCGCCCTGGCAGCCAGGCCGCACGGTGGCGGAATTTCGCGACAGCGAGGGCAACCCGCATGGTGGTCGCCAGCCAATAAGCGACCGGCCGGAGAGCGAGCCTCTGAATTCTGACGCGGCCATTTGGACGGCTGGAGAGGGTGGTGAGTGGACGATGGCCTGTCATTCTGCAGCAACCCGACCAGGGCGCTGTCCTTCGTGATACTCGCGCCACGCCTGTCGCAGGATTTGCACTGAAGACGTGAGGAAGATGCCTGCCATCAGTGCCGCCACCGCCAGATCGGGCCATGCCGTCGATGTGCCCCACACACCCAATGCCGCTGCCATAACCACAACGTTTCCGATCGCATCATTGCGGGAGCAAAGCCAGACCGATCGCACATTCGCGTCGCCGTCCTTGTAGCGTCGGAGCAGGAGCACGGAACCAAGGTTTGCCGCTAGCGCAAGAAAGCCGATCGCACCCATTACCTCAGCGCTCGGAAGTCCAAGGACAAGGGTCTGATAGACGGTGGAGCCAAAGACCCAGACAGCCATAACGGAAAGCGAGAGGCCCTTGAACAGGGCGGCCGTCGCTCGTGTGCGCAGGCTTGCCCCGATCACGGCGAGGCTCAACCCGTAGGTGATGGTATCGGCGAAAAAATCTAGTGCATCCGCCTTCAACGCCTGCGAGCCCGCAAGCTGACCGGCCACCATCTCCGTCAGGAACATCGCCCCATTGATGCCGATGACTGTCCAGAGCATGCGCTTGTAGCGCGGGTCCATACCGTCAAAGATTGGCACGCGCCCAGAGCAGCAAGCCTTTTCGACCTCGTTGCGAGCGGCCGTCGTGCTCACTGGAAAGACCAACGGCGTCGGGACGCAGCAAGCGTTCGTTTCGTGATTGCAGCAATGGTCAGCCATGCGGCGCCTCCTTTTGTGCAGGCACCGTAGTCCCTATAGTGACTAGAGGTTCAAGAGGCTTTTTCATGGATTTTTCGATTGGCGAACTCGCGCGGCGCACCGAAGTGAAGGTGCCGACCATCCGCTACTATGAACAGATCGGCCTGTTGCCGCCGCCGCCTCGCACCGAAGGGCAGCAAAGGCGCTATGGCAAAAACGCCACGGCGCGACTTGCGTTCATCAAGCATGCGCGTGAACTTGGCTTCGATATCGAGGCAATCCGTGCGCTTCTGTCGCTGCAGGACAACCCAGATCAATCTTGCAGTGTTGCCGACAGGATCGCAAAAGCACGCCTTGCTGAAGTCGAGGAACGCATTGCCAGCCTCAACGCTCTACGAACGGAATTGCAGCGGATGGTCAAGGAATGCGCCTCTGGCCGGGTGGCTGAATGCCGCGTCATTGATACTTTGGCCGACAGTAGTCACGGGCATGGCCGCTTAGTTGAGACCTGATTGAGTGCAGTCTGCAAAGGGTCGATTCCGGCCGGTGGATACGGGCCGCTTGTAGCGTCATTTTGCCCCCTGCCGTAATGCCCCAGCCACGGCGTCGAGGCGGCGTCAGATCGCACGGATGATGCCACCATCGACGCGAATGTTCTGACCGGTAATGTATCCGGCCCCTTCGGAGGCGAGGAAGGCAATCGTCGCGGCGATTTCATCGCTGGTGCCATAACGCTGCATCGGCACGCTGTCGCGGCGCTCCTCGGTGGCGGGAAGGCTGTCGATCCAGCCGGGAAGGACGTTGTTCATGCGAACGTTGTCGGCGGCGTATGTGTTGGCGAAGATCTTGGTGTAAGCGGCAAGCCCCGCCCGGAACACGGCCGAGGTCGGGAACATCGGGCTCGGTTCGACAACCCATGCCGTCGAGATGTTGATGATGGCGCCGGCTTTCTGCTTGACCATGTGCGGCGCGACGATGCGCGTCGGCCGGACGACGTTCATCAGGTAGATGTCGAGGCCGGTATGCCATTGGTCGTCGGTGATTTCGAGGATCGGCGCTCGTGGCCCATGACCTCCACTATTGACCAGGACATCTATGTGACCCCAGCGATCGAGCGTGAGATCCACGAGACGCTGCAGATCGTCGTTCGACTGGTTGGAGCCGGTCACGCCAAGCCCGCCAAGCTCCGTGGCCAACGCCTCGCCCTTGCCGGATGAGGACAGGATGGCGACCTTGAAGCCATCCCCCGCCAGACGCTTTGCAGCCGCAGCGCCCATGCCGCTGCCACCGGCAACGACAACAGCTACTTTTTCTACACTCATCGTAATCTTCCTTCTCGGGTGACAGGAATCTGAAAGCGATGTCTTCGAGGCTGAAGTAGTGATATAACCAGTTCTCCCGGCTGGTTCGAACCAGAAAGTCTGAAATCAACCTGTAGAAAAACTCCTGGATGCCCGAAGCCTTCCATAGCTTGCCGGCGCTCAATGCGCTTCGCGCCTTCGAAGCGTCCGCGCGCCATCTCAACTTCCGCATCGCAGCCGAAGAGCTGAACGTGACGCAGGGTGCTGTGGCGCAGCATATCCGCGGGCTGGAGGCCGATCTGGGGGTAAAGCTGTTCGAGCGACTGCCGCGCGGCCTCGCGCTCACGAGTGAGGGTCGCGCCTATGTGCCGAACATTCGCCGTGCCTTCGACCTGATTTCGGATGCAACCCTGCTGCTGCGCCCCGAGCCGGCCCGGCTGACGATCAGTGTGACCCCGAGCTTTGCCACCAAGTGGCTGATCCCGAAACTGCCGGAGTTCGTGGCGCACAACCCGCTTGTCGACCTGCGAATTCTGGCCAGCGAAAGCCTGTCGAGCTTCCAGGCCGACGGCGTCGACATCGCGGTCAGGCAAGGTCGCCCGCCCTTCGGCGCCGGCCTTCTCGTCGATCTCTTGTTTCCGCAACAGATCATCGCCGTGTGCTGCCCCTCCTTGCTGCCTGCTGGCGCGAGCGAAATCGCGCCGGCAGAAATCAAGGATCATGTGCTGCTCCACGATGCGCACAATCTGTGGCCGGAATTCATGGAAAAGGCCGTCGGCCTGAAGATGACGACGCAGCTAAGACGCATACGCTTCAATCAGACCGCCCTCGCGATAGAAGCTGCCGTCGCGGGCCAGGGCATCGCGCTTGCCAGCCGCTTTCTCGTCGCGGCCGATCTCGCCGCCGGCCGGCTGGTCCAGCCTCTCGGGGTGGAGATGCGCGGCACGCAGGATTTCTACGTCGTGGTTCCACGCAAGCAGCGACACCCCGAGCCGACGCAAGCCGTTCGGCAATGGCTGCTGAACGAGGGCGATGAGACACGGCTGTCGTCGTGAACACCAAGCCCCGATGTTCGAGAGACGCGCCTGACACGGCTCGCCCATGCCGAACCTCAGGTCTAAACGTCATGGCGCCGACAATCCTGCGTCGAACCGGCTGCGCGCCCGACATCGTGGCGCGGAGACATCACATGATCCGGAAAAGTTCCATCAAACAAGGAGATAGAGACCTATCTTGATCCTATTGTGCGGATCAAGCGCCTTGACACCTGAGCACGATCAGGAACCGGACATGATCTGCCAGACGGCAACGCCCGCAAGCGCTAGCCCGGCAACGCCTTCGAGGATTCGGGAAATGGTTTCGAGTGGCTTGCCGGCGAAGAAATCCACCAGACGTTTCCGAAACAGGATCGACAACACCGCGACGCAGGACAGCGTCAGCGCCACACCGACCATCATGGTGATCGCGAAGAGAATGCCGGCACCGGGAATGCCCCTGGACATCGCGAAGGTCATCACGAAAAGCGTCAGCGGGCACGGGATCAGACCTGCCATAACGCCGACTGCCTCGCCCTCATGCTTATGGTGACGGCCGTGGCTCAAAGCGCGCCAGAGCATCCAGACACCGATCAGGCCGAGCAGCCCACGACTGATATCCTCCAAAAGCGGAGCGCGGCCGACACTGCCCAAGGCGATGGAAACCAGTGGCAGCGAGAGGACCGCAATCAGAACGGCAATCATCACATGCGTGAACGACAGCGTGATCGATACGAGAAGGCCGCGCGGAACCTTTACATCCGAACCGGCAAGATATGTCGCCAGCACGGCCTTGCTATGACCCGGCGTCAGCGCATGGGCGGCGCCGAAGACGATGCCCATCGGTAGGAAAGACATGAACGCCAGCCAGTCGCCTCCCACCGAGAGCAGTTTGATCTGCGCGCCGACCGCCAGATAGATCGTTCGTTGGAACTCGATAAGGATTTGGAACATCAGCCGAGGGTAACAGAAACGAGCCGGTCGGAGCGACCGTTAGTGCCTGTGTTCGCTGTGACCATGCTCATGGGGATGATCCGCATCCGCTCTCGCCAATCTTATGTTGGCCGCCGCAAGCGCCGGCATGTGCTCGAACAGCTCGTCTTCCAGCGCCGTCGTGATCTTTCTCGCTTCGGAGACCGGCAGGCTTTCGTCGACGGCGATGGCAATGTCGGCGTGCAGCTTATGACCGATCCATCGCGCCCTGGCGTCGACGATGCGCACTCCCGGCACGTGCGCGGCAGCATGGTGGATTTCGCTGATGACATCAGGCTCTATGCCGTCGAGCATGCGGGTCAGCACCGAGCGGGCCGACTGCCAGACGATACCGAAGATCGCAAGTGTGATCAGCAGGCCGACGATCGGGTCGGCCAGCGGAAAACCGAGCCAGACGCCGAGCGCCCCGAACACCACGGCAAGGCTGGTCAGGCCGTCGGTGCGGGCATGATAGCCGTCGGCGATCAGCGCGGCGCTGTTGATTTCCCGGCCGACGCGGATGCGGAACACCGCAACGGCCTCATTGCCGAGAAAGCCGACAATGCCTGCCGCCGTCAGCCACCCAAGATGCGTCACCACGCGTGGATTTATCAAACGATCGATGGCCTGATAACCAGCGACGATGGCGCTGAACAGGATGATCCCGACGATGATGATCCCGGCCAGGTCCTCGACCCGGCCAAGGCCGTAGGGGAAGGTCGGCGACGGCTTGCGCCGGGCCAGTATGAACGCGATCCACAGCGGAATGGCGGTGGTGGCGTCGCCGATGTTGTGGATCGTGTCGGCCAGCAGCGCTACGCTGCCCGACAGCACCACCACGACCATCTGCATCGCCGCCGTGATTGCCAGGATGACGAACGACCATTTTATCGCCCAGATGCCCCGGTCCGTCGTCGTGATGGTCGCATCGATGACCCCGTGGGTGTGACCGTGCGAGCCGTGGCCGCCATGACCATGCGCCGCGTGATCGCGCGCCCCGAACCCAAACCAGTCGAGAATGCGCGCGCCGAGGCTGTTCACAGGTATTTGACTGCTCACAGGTATTTCGCCAGTTGCTTGAGTTCCGCCAGCGAGTTGCCGCCCGCTTCCGCGGTGCCCGTTTCCGCAGTATCGCTCAGGCAATGCTCGATATGATCGTGGATCAGTTCGCGCTTTGCGCTGCTGATGGCGCTTTCCACGGCATGAAGCTGCTGCGCCAGATCAACGCAAGGACGATGCGCCTCGAACATGGCCAGCACCGCCGCAAGGTGGCCTTGCGCGCGCTTCAGACGCTTCACGATATCGGGATGCGAACGGTGGATGCCTTCGGACATGCCTGCGTTCCTATCCTCCCCAGGGGGATACGGTCAATCTTTTTGCCGGTGAGGCTTCCCACTGATCGAAGAAAACCACCGGCCCGTCCAGCGACCTGCCACCCTCTTGCGGTTAGCCTGTCGGACCGGCCGGCCCGTATTATTTCGTGACCATGTCGCGCTGGAACCTTCCCTCGCACCACGCGTTCGGGGCGCTGTATTCGCCGTGCCTCATATTTAGGCAAACTTGGCGACGGGCGAATATCGGTGGGGAGGCAAGAGCATGGGTTGGGGAGGAGCATGTTGTCATGTCGAACCGAGAAATTGGAACGTCCCACACATTGGGGCTGCGCGTCGCTGATCTCAAAGCCAGGATGCAGAGCGCCCGGATTACCGAGCACGAGATGAAAACCTTTCAGAAGGTCGCCGCCGTCATGGGAGGAAGTGAAGGCTCCCTACGCCTCGATGCCGACGACCTGATTGCCGCGTCTTTCGTTGTCGAGATGCTGGACGACCCCAGGGCGAATTGACGATCGTGGCACCCCTGGCGATCAGCCAGGCACCACGTCAATCGCCAACCTCGAAAAAGAAGCGCCGTCGGCGAAGCATCTCCCCCTCGATTGGGGAGATGCCAAGTTTTGGCAAAGAGGGCAGGACAGAGGGGGCGCTGTCCCGCCAACCTTGCCATGATGTCCGGAGGCGCTCTTTCGCAACGAAGGCACGGCAGGCACTCATCGCCCCCAGCCGGGAAAGCGGTCTGGGCGCAGCCATTGCTGCGTCGGGTTGCCATCGCCGGAAAGCACCGCGTCCACCAGCCAGCGCGCCGTCGCCGGCGCGGCATGCATGCCGATCGAACCCATGCCGCCATGCACGAACAGGCCTTCGATGGCAGTCTTGCCGGCAACCGGCAGACCGTCGGAGAGCATCGGCCGGTTGCCGGGATAGACGTTGCTCACCCGCGGCGAGCCAAGACCGGGCAGCATGCGCAGCGTGCGGCTGGCGATCCGGCTCGCCATATCGGTGTTGCGAACCAAGTCGCGAAAAGCCGGCTGGACCGATGCGCCGAGCCGCGCATCGCCGCCACGCATCGGATTGAGGCAGATGGCCTCGACGGCCGGCTGGTCGTCCCGCTGAAGGCATGCGTCGCCCCCATCGGCTCCAGCGTCCAGGCGCGGCCGACGTGATAGCCGCCCGCCACCTTGAAGCCGATGCGCGGATGGTCCCGCGCGAGCTCCGCGCCGGTGACCTTCTCCATGGCGACACCGGCGGCCCGGTAGCGATCGGCGACAGTGCCGGCCGCCTCGAAGCTGGCCTCGTCTTCCGAGATGAGCAGGTGACCTATCGCCGAGAACTCGAAGGGCACCGCTCCTTGCGAAAGCTCCTCATAGATCGCCGCGCAGGCGTCGAGCATCTCGACCACTTGCGTCTGCGGGCCGCTGAGCAAGGTGCCGGTATTGCGTCCCGACGATTCGGTGGCAATCACCGCCTGTTCGAGAACGACCGTTTTGACGCCTCTGGACGCCAGCTCCCAGGCCAGCGTGCAACCGGCGATGCCACCGCCGATGACGACGGCGTCGACCGGTCTGTTGTAGGAGCCCGGTTGCTTGGCTGAGCGGCCCGATGCGAGCGACATGGAGTTTCCCCCGGCGGATATATGGATATCTGGATACTCGTATATGAGTATCCAGATATCCATACAAGCTGCTTTCTGTTAGGCAGGGTCCAAGTGACAAAGAGAATCGAGTGAGCGGACTTGGCGAGGGCTTGATGCAGAAACCGCTTACGGTGGCCGAGCAGGTGGCGAATGTGCTGCGCGAATCGATCGCCGACGGCAGTCTGACGGCCGGCACGCCACTGCGTCAGGACGATCTTGCCGAGCGCTTCGGCTTCAGCCGCATGCCGGTTCGCGATGCGCTTCGCCAGCTCGAAGCCGAAGGCATCGTTTCGATCCATCCGACCAAGGGGGCGCATGTCGCCAGGATGGACGCTGCCGAGATCCGGGAGATCTTTGCGGTCCGCGCACTGCTCGAAAGCGAAGCGCTGCGGCTCTCGGTGCCGAACCTCGGCAAGGAGAAGCTCGACGAGGCCGGCTATGTGCTCAACCAGATCGACGCCGAGCCAAATGTCGGCCGCTGGGGAACGCTGAACCGTGCCTTTCACCTCGCCCTTTACAGCGCCTGCGGCAACGCCCGTCTTCTTGGCCTCATCGAAGCCCACCACGATGCGGCCGATCGCTACGTTCGCGTTCTCCTGTCCAACCTCAACTATCGCAGCCGCTCGCAGGCGGAGCACCGCGACCTGTTGACCACCTGCCGCCACCGCGATGCCGAGGCGGCCGTCCGCGTCTTGCGAAAGCACCTCAGCGAAGGCATGGAAACGCTTGCCAAGGCTGGAGATGGGCTAGCGGGAAAGTCCTGACCTTGCCGGAACGACGTAAGCCGCCACAACCGAGTACCGGCCGGCCACGCCCCTCGCCTGGCGCCAGTCGTCCCCGAGCAAATCCCCCCGGCGTCAGCCTTTGCCGCGCGCTGTCAAAACTCGGTCTGTGCTCGCGCAAGCAGGCCGAGATCCTGGTCGCCGAAGGCCGCGTCCGGGTCGCCGGCAAGATCGTGCGCAACGGCTCGATGCGCGTCGATCCCGGCCGCGACCGCATCGAGGTCGACGGCAGCCGCGTCGTCGCCGAGCGCAAGGTCTATCTGATGATCAACAAGCCGCGCGGCCTGGTCACCACCCGGGACGACCCGCAGGACCGCGGCACCGTCTATGACTGCCTGGCAGAACTCGACCTGCCCTTCGTGTCGCCGGTCGGCCGCCTCGACAAGGCCAGCGAAGGCCTGCTTTTGATGACCAACGACACGCGTTTCGCGCAGCGCCTGCTCGACCCCGCCTCGCACGTCGCCAAGATCTATCACGTGCAGATCGGCGCCCTGCCCGACGAGGCCATGCTGGCGCGGTTGCGTGCCGGCGCGACGGTCGATGGCGAGCTTTTGACGGCGCGGTCGATCGATGTTCTGCGCAGCGGCACCAGCACCGCCTGGCTGGAAATCACCCTTGACGAGGGCCGCAACCGCCATATCCGCCGGCTGCTCGGGGCGCATGACGTGGAGGTGCTCCGCCTCGTGCGGGTGGCGATCGGCCCCTTGCAGCTCGGCGAGCTTGCCAAGGGCAAGGCCCGCCACCTTACCGCCGAAGAGCTGGCGCTGTTTCAGGGCTGAGCGAAGACGCCTCGCTCTTCCTTCTCCCCTTGCGAGGGCTTTGCACGGGGAGCGAAGTGGATTTCGGTGGTCAGTGAGGGCCTTTTTGAAGGCCGGCAGAGCGGTTTTCCGCGGCCCTTGCGGGGCCTTTGTCGGTTTAGGCAGCCATCCTGCCGGATTGTGGACGCACTCCTCCCTCATGTCCGCCTCTCATCGGGTGGATAGAGGACGCCAATCATGGTGCGCAGATTGTAAGCGCAGGCGGCCAGTATGCACTGCGTGCGGTTGGTGGCGAGGTTGAAGAAGCGCAGGCGTCGCATGCCGTAACGCTC